>JAQVXQ010000059.1 GCA_028709085.1 Salinivirgaceae bacterium
GACCGCTACAGCCAACGAAGGATACGCTTTCGTAAACTGGACAAACGCTACAAACGAAGTAGTAAGTTCAACTCCTAATTATGAATTCACAATGCCGGCCAACGATGTTGCATTAACCGCAAACTTCGAATTGGTGGACTTAAACGTTACAGCAACGGTTAATCCTGAAAACTCGGGAGTAATCACTGGAAACGGAATTTACAATATGGGCAACCCAGTTTCCATGACCGCAACAGCAAACGAAGGATACGCTTTCGTAAACTGGACAAACGCTACAAACGAAGTAGTAAGTTCAACTCCTAATTATGAATTCACAATGCCGGCCAACGATGTTGCATTAACCGCAAACTTCGAATTGGTGGACTTCAACGTTACAGCAACGGTTAATCCTGAAAACTCGGGAGTAATCACTGGAAACGGAATTTACAACATGGGCAACCAAGTTTCCATGACCGCTACAGCCAACGAAGGATACGCTTTCGTAAACTGGACAAACGCTACAAACGAAGTAGTAAGTTCAACTCCTAATTATGAATTCACAATGCCGGCCAACGATGTTGCATTAACCGCAAACTTCAGAGCATTGCTTTCTGCCACAATTAGCTCAACATCGGGAACATTTGATGAAAATAATCCTGAAAATCCAACAACAGTAATAACATGGAACGATGCAACCGCAGTAACTTCCATAGTAACAAATGTTGGAGAGGAACAAATTGAGCTCGAATTGGGAACAGATTATACGATCGCCGATATTAATGGCACAACGGCACTTCTTACATTCATCATTGATGAATCAAAAGGAGAAACAGAAATTGTTTGCACTATTGCCTTCGATTATGGCGAAAATGCGCAATATACAATTATGTACATTTCCGTTGACTTGTGGATAGTTACATTTAATATCACAGCTGCAGGCGTTCCAATAAGCGATGTTGAAGTATTGATTGACGGAGAAATGTTAATGACCAACAATGCTGGACAAGCTACCATCGAACTTCAAAACGGAGATTATCCATACACAATAAGCAAAGATGGATTCGAAACTACCGAAGGAGCAATAACGGTTAACAATGCCATTGAAACGATTAATGTCGAACTTATTTCAGGTATTGTTTTCCAATCAGCACCATCAGTTAAACTCTATCCAAACCCTGTAATGGACATTGTAACATTAGAACGCAATACATCCGAAAGTGTCAAAGTGGAGATTTACAGTAACAGTGGAGCATTAATTAAAACTACCGTTTGGGACAACGATATTCTTAAACTGAATATTGAAGATTTGAAAAACGGAATGTTCCACATTCGTATCATTGGAACGACCATTGAAAATCTAAGATTTATTAAACAATAGGTATTTACTCAAAATCCCCGTCAAGCCAAGGCTTGACGGGGATTTTTTTGTTTGTAACCAAGTAAACCCTACCACCAAACATACCCAATTGGATGCTTCTCTGTTTAAATCGATCAGCAGTAGATGTACTCTAACACATTGTCGATGGTGCCATGAATCTGTGATTGAGAAATGGTTCCTTTTCTACATTAACAAATGTGGGTTCCTAATTTAATTTTTGTTTCAGTCTCTTCCTTGATTTTTTTTGTGATATAGCTATCATACAAAATTACACGGGAATTTCTCACAAAATGAAGCCGATGAAATTTTATAGTATCTAAAACCCATTCTTCCATCTTGTGTTGCATTCGTTTCTGTTGTCGATTAAATGGTTATTCCGTAATTTTTGAAAATCGTTGAAGATTCTCCAACTCAACACCTCGAAAATTGTAGGGATAGGGATTTATCTTAATCCTCCGATTTAATATTAAAATAGACCTTTGTCCCAAATCCAACCGAGGAATCAATCCAAATATTACCTCCCATAAGATTAATCAAATCCTTTGCTATGGCAAGTCCCAGTCCGGTTCCATCAAAAAACTTAATGTTAGACGGCTGATATTTATAAAACTTTAAAAACACTTTATTTAATTCTTTTTCTGGAATTCCCAATCCGGTATCCGTCACGAAAAACTGAAACTCATCTTTAGCATTAAGTCGATATCCAAAGGATATTTGTCCCTTATAAGTAAACTTCCATGCATTTGACAATAAAATATAAAATACTCGCTGTAAATTAACCAAATCTGTCTTAATCGTCTTATCCTTTAGGCTTTTCTCTAACGTGAAATCAATGTCCGCACTATTTTCAGCACACCTTAATTGGTAATCGGCGTAAATGGAATCTAAAAATGTATTAATGTTAATTTGTGATGATTTTATTTTAATTTGTCCCTGCTCTATTTGACTAAATATCATAATATCGTCAACAATATTGGTCAGCCGTTCGCTACTTCCAGTGATATATTGCAAATACTTTTGACGCATCTCGTAGTTGGAGTTTTCTTGCACAATAATTTGAGAAAATCCAATAATCGCATTCAAAGGAGTTCGTACTTCGTGGCTTATATTAGCTAGAAAAGCACTTTTCAATTTATCGGATTCTTCAGCTTTTGATTTAGCCTCTATTAGTTCTTGTTCCGATTTCTTGAGCTCCTCAACTTGGAATTGTATGGTTTCCATAAAACGATTAAAATAGGTAGCCAACTCATTGATCTCCTCCACTTTCGATTGATTCGCGCGAATATTTAAATCGCCAGCAACTCCTAATCTAAACTGATTTATCAATTCATGAATTGGTCGGGTTAACGAAGTGCTAAGAAAATAAGCGATCAGAATGGACAACACAAATCCAATTACAATGATTATAGCAATGGTATCGATAATTCTATTCGAATTACTAAATATATCGTCAACCTCAACAATAACAACTAATGACCATCTATTGGAAAGTTTATAGAAAGCTGTAACTTTCTCAACCCCATTGATCTTATAATAAAACTTTCCCTCATTTTCTGTTTCAAACAAAGAACTGATCTGACTATAAGTTGCAGAATCGAGCACTTCGGAAATTTTTTTCCCTCCAAAACTAGGATGTATTATGAGTTCTTGGTTTTCATCCATAAGAACCATATATCCTGTATTATAGACGTTTGCATCTGCCAATTTTTTGCGCAATAACTGAAAATCAAAATCACTTCCAACGCAAGCAATCACTTTACCATCAACCTCAACCTTTCGTGAATAGGATATCAGTTCTACCTTCCAATTCTCCCAAAAATAAGGTTTCGACCAAGTTTCTCCATATTTTATTGCATCTACCCACCACCTCATTGTTGAATCATTCAAATCAAAATCATGGATGCTATATTCCGGTTCTCGTTCATAAACACCGTCATTATCAATATCCTCATAAGAAATAGTATGTCGTCCAACAGCCAAATCAGGATCAAAAATAATCCAACATGTTAAGGGCTTAAAAGTCTGAAGTAGTTTTTCAATTACAGGAATTATTCGGGTTTTATAGGCATCGATGGGAAACGTATCGTTGATAACTGGATATTCATTTATATTACCCAAAACTACCGCTTCCAGTGCAGAAGAAAGATTGTGCAAAGGTGTCATACATTGCTCAAAATCAAGACCATAAGCCCTTACCATACACATTAATTTCGATTCCGCTTCCGTCGAAATTATACGCTTGCTACTCCAAATACTCACTACTCCAACTATTGTAGCAATAACAATTGATATTAATACATTCCCTGCACCTATTTTGTAGCGAATTTTTGTCATATAAAGATCTATTCTCTAACTATAAACAATATTTAAAATAGAATTGTTTAATTCAAAGTTTCTCATTCATAACTATTCTTTGAACTTTACTTTTATTTTTAAATATCCAAAATTATATTCAACTCATTTTTAGATAAATAGGAAAATTAACTATTGCCTATCCATTTTCACGCTCCAAATTTAAACCTAATTTTCTCATTTGCTTCAATATATGAACATGAAGGTCGTGATTCTCTAGATTTATAATTGCTCTAAAAAAGACAAAAAACTTCAATTAATCTCTTTAGAATTGTAGCAAACCTTTTATTTTCAATCAATTACATCGAATAAGAGACAAAACAGTGAACCAAGCAAAATAATCATTTTTTTATAAACAAAGATCATAGAGACTACCTCTTATTTTAAAACACAAACATCCAAAAATTGAGCCACTTCAACCACAATTTTTCATTAGATTTGTACAATAATTCAACTGAAAATACCTTTTACAAGTCAAGATAAAGTCTTATTTTTGAGCATATGTCCGAAAACCAAAACATTGAGAATCCTCTGAATCAAATGGCAAAATGCATCTTGCCTCTGTTATCCATTCGAAAAAGCGATGCCGAACAAGCCGAAATGGTGTCGCAACTTCTTTTTGGTGAGGAAGTTATCGTTCTAAAAAAGAATAAAAAATGGAGCAAAATCAAACTTTTGTACGACAACTACGAAGGCTGGGTCGATAATAAAGGAATTCAATCGATCGATAAACCGAGGAGTACAACGCCAACCATAGTGAATGAACTTTGGCATTCGGTAACATTAGAGAATAATAGACAATTGATAGTTCCAGCCGGAGCCGAACTGGAAAATCACACCTCAACAGACGACCAAAATGAAGCCCTAGAAACCAAAATCCTAAACAGTGCCAAAATGTTTTTAGGCATCCCCTATTTATGGGGAGGACGGTCAACGTTTGGAATCGATTGCTCTGGACTCGTACAAACAGTCTTTAAAATGAATGGAATTGCGTTGCCCCGCGATGCTAGAGATCAGGTTTTACATGGCGAAAATGTTGAATTTATAGATAACATAAAACCCTGCGACCTAATCTTCTTCGGCGAACCTGATGGAAATATCACCCATGTGGGAATGGCAATTGGCGATGGGAAAATAATTCATGCCTCAGGAATGGTTCAGATAGATCTCATAAACCATCAAGGAATTTTTAATCCCGAAACACAAAAATACACCCACGCGCTTCGATTAATCAAACGTTTACTCTAAAAAACAAACCCATGAATTTCATAACAACAACAACGGAAAAAATAGAAGGATACAATATTGTTAAAACCATTGGAATTACGCGCGGAAGTACCGTTAGAGCCCGAAATATTGGCAGAGATATCTTTGCTGGGCTCAAAAATATGGTTGGTGGAGAAATTTCAGAATATACAAAACTACTTGCCGATTCTCGCGAACAAGCCCTCGAACGAATGACCAACGATGCAAAGAAAATGGGAGCAAACGCAATTGTTAGCGTCCGGCTTACAACCAGCACCGTGATGCAAGGATGTGCTGAAATTCTAGCCTACGGAACGGCTGTTATTATTGAACCATGTTCTTAATTGTGCCCATGATGGTATTGTTAGGAATAATCATAGTTATTATAATCATAATAGCACTGATTTTCAAACGAATTGAATCTAAGAAAAACGAAACCTTCGAAAAACGCGATAACTAATGCCCTATACCTATGATTATCCGCGTCCGGCAGTAACCGTTGATGTTGTGTTATTCAATAAAACATCAACAGGAGTGCACTGTTTGTTAATCCAACGAAAAAATGCGCCCTTCAAAGGCGATTGGGCATTTCCAGGCGGTTTTTTAGACATGAACGAAACGTTGATTGAGGCAGCAATGCGAGAATTAAAAGAAGAGACTGGAATAGCAAACATTAATCTGCAACAATTTAAGACATACGATGCCATAAATAGAGATCCACGTCATAGAACCTTATCTACGGTTTTTGTTGCAATTACTGACAACATAAATCAAGTAGCCAAAGCCGCCGATGATGCCCAAGATGTAAAATGGTGGCCTATTTCACAAATGCCATTATTAGCATTCGACCATCAACAAATATTGGACGAAATATTGAAAAGCAAAAATTCAACCCTTTAAAAACAACCCAATTCCATGAAATCATTAATCATGCTCAAAAAAGTTTGCCCCATTATATTTTTCCTTCTACTCGTACAAACAGGATTTACCCACAATAAAGGGAGTTATAAAAGGAGCATCGATAAACTGGAGTCGAGTTCATCAACGCCCTTTATTTTTGAAACATCAAACTATTGGATCGACTCCCTTATTAAAACTCTTTCCATTGAGGAACGTATTGGGCAGTTGATGATGATTAGTGCTTATGCCTCAAAAGATGAGAATCATATCCAACAAATTGGCGAAATAGTAGAAAAATATAACATTGGCGGGGTTATTTACATGAAAGGATCGCCTGCAAAACAAGTCCAATACACCAACTATTTGCAAGAAAAGGCAAAGATCCCACTATTGATTTCAATCGACGGCGAATGGGGCCTTTCAATGCGATTAGACAGCGTCCTCCCCTTCCCTCGACAAATGATGCTTGGCGCCATCGAAAATGAAGGTCTAATTTACGACATGGGAGCTGAAATTGCCGAACAGTGCAAACGAATTGGGATTCACATCAATTTTGCACCAGTTGCCGATATCAACAATAACCCAAAAAACCCGGTCATTAACAGCCGCTCCTTTGGCGAAAATAAAAACATTGTATTGCGCCGAAGCTACGCTTATATGGCAGGAATGCAGGATAACGGAATACTGGTGACGGCAAAACACTTTCCGGGTCACGGCGATACCGACGTTGACTCCCACTACGGTTTACCTTCAGTGGGACACAACAAAAAACATCTCGAACAGTTCGAACTATATCCATTCCGACACCTAATAAACATGGGACTATCAGGAATGATGATCGCTCACCTGCATGTTCCTGCGCTCGACTCAGCCAATTTAATTCCCGCCACCTTGTCGAAACCCATTATTACCGATTTACTCATAAAGAAATATGGTTTCCAAGGACTTATTTTTACCGACGCCATGAATATGGGAGGAGTTACAAAAACATACGAACCCGACGAAGCATCCCTTATGGCATTTAAAGCGGGTAACGATATTATTCTTTTTTCTCCCGACATAAAAAAATCAATTCAACGAATTGCTCAAGCCATAAAAGACGGAGAAATATCAGAAGAGGAGCTAAATTATAAATGTAGAAAAGTATTGGCCGCAAAACATTACATGCAACTTGACCAATATCGACCGATAAAAGAAGAAAACATTATACAGGATTTGAATTCAAAAAAATCAGAATACCTAAATCATGCCATAGCCGCAGAAGCCATTACGCTACTTGAAAACAAAGACGATATAATTCCAATAAAATCCGTAAGCGAAAAAACATTGCTTATTAATATCAAAAAGCCGGTAAACGACACCTTTACAAAAAGAATTAAAACCTATGCCCAAATTGACACCATTGAAATTTCAAAAACAGGATCGGCAATAGAAAATAGCTTTTATATCCAAACAGCATCGAACTACAAAACTACCATTGTTGCTTGGCACGGATTATCGCAATATCCGAGCAAACAATATGGTGTTGAGCCTGAAATGGTTCAATTTATGAACGCCTTGAGTCAAGAAACCAATGTAATTCTAGTTATTTTCGGAAATCCATATATTTTAACATATCCCATAAATTACAATCAATTAGCAGGGCTTCTTGTAGCTTACGAAGACAATCATTACACCCGTGAATACAGCGCGCAACTTATCTTTGGAGGCATCGAAGCCAAGGGGAAACTTCCCGTATCTACCGGACAATACAAGCAAGGCGATGGCCTAAAAAACACAAAAACAAGGCTGGGATATATCCATCCGGGTATGATTAAAGCAGATCAACGCACACTCGACAGCATTGATACGCTAATGGGGCAAGTTATTCGCGAAAAAATGACTCCGGGAGCACAAATTCTTTGCGCCAAAGATGGCTATGTATTCTACAACAAATCATTTGGTTACCAAACATACGACTCCCTAATACCCATAAACGATGAAACTATATATGATCTAGCATCGCTCACTAAAATTTTAGTCACCACTCCCCTATTAATGAATTTATATGAGAATGATAAAATAGATCTAAATAATCCGCTAGGATACTATATACCTTTACAGCCCGACAAAGTTGATCTGAAAATGATAGATATGTTACCGCACCAAGCACGATTTAAGCCTTGGTTTCCCTTTTACAAAATAGCACTCGACGATTCACTCCATTACAAACCCAATTTTTTCTCTTCAATTGCAAAAGATCGATTCGTTATTCCCATAGCTACCAATCTATTCACCACGCCCGAAATGGCCGATTCGATTTTTCAAATCCTAGATACATTGCCATTATATGATAAAAAAGAGTATTTATATAGCGATATGCCCTACTACTACTTTATGCAATTAATAGAAAGCATGCAAGGGCTGGAAATAGACGAACTTGCGGACAGTATTTTCTACAAACCTTTGGGTATAAGCGATTTAAAATATCACCCTCTACGATATTTTGACATCAATCGGATTCCACCGACCGAAAATGACACTATTTTTCGCAAACAAATTATTCATGGATACGTGCACGATCAAGGAGCAGCACTGCTGGGAGGAAAATGTGGGCACGCAGGACTATTTGGCAATACGCTCGAAATAAGCAAGATAGGTCAAATGTTACTCAACAACGGCACCTATGGAAATGTAAAGTATTTCAACAAATCAACCATTGAGTATTTCACCACAGCGCATTTCCGGAACAAAGACAACAGAAGAGGATTGGGATTTGACAAACCAGAGCCCAGAAAGAAATATATAGGACCAACATTTGATAATATTTCACTTTCCAGTTATGGTCACACCGGATTCACAGGAACATACATATGGATTGACCCTGAAGAGAACATTTTATTCGTTTTCTTATCCAACAGAACATACCCTGATGCAAGTAATTCAAAACTGAGCAAAAATGATATCAGAACTCGGATTCACAAATTATTTTATAACGCATTCGATCTACAAATATCAAGATACTCGATAAAATAAACCCGTTTCCTTCATTTACAAAGCCAAGCAGATTTCAAAAAACCAAAATTAACAATCTGTTAACATTTTCACTACGAGAACAGGGTTAGGAAATTAAATATAAAAAACGTAATAATTAATGTAACGTTTAAACACTTATTTTATAATATATTACAAATTACCTACTGTCTCTCCGATAAAAGACAAATGACTCCTAAACCACAACATTAGCAAGGCTCTACGCTATGTTCAAATGATTTTGAGAAGAATACAACTTATTAAAGAGCAAATATTCATGGAAATTATATTGAAAAAATTTGCTAGACATTTGAAATAGTCTATATTTGCATAGAACTGAAGCAAAATTTTGGTTAAACTAAAAAATTAAACCCTATGAACAAAGCACAATTAATCGATGCAATGGCTGAGAAATCTGGATTGACAAAAGCCGACACAAAAAAAGCATTGGAATCTTTTATTGATTCTGTATCTGACGCCTTAAAAGTAGGTGACCGCGTAGGTCTGGTTGGATTTGGATCATTTGCAATTGTAAAAAGAGCAGAAAGAACTGGTCGCAATCCAAAAACCCGTGAAGTAATCACAATTCCTGCAAAAAACACTATTAAGTTTAAAGCAGGTAACGAGCTATCTGAAGGAGTTCAGTAAAGAATTCTAAACAAATAAAAAAGGGAACACAATGTGTTCCCTTTTTTTTGCACTAACAATTAGCACAAAAATGCGGTCTCTGTAAACAGAAACCGCATTTTTTCATTTAAAATTCACATTACTCTTTATTTGGTAACTCCAAACCATACCCTTTTTTACGATCAATATACTTCAAGTAGAAGCTCAATCCAAATGCAAGAACACCAAAGCCTGCAAATATTAATTCAGGAACCATATAATTATATTTAGCACCCACAACTCCGGCTTCTATTTGCTCAGCTATGCCAGGATTTGCAACTGTTAATGCCCAACCAATTAAAATAGGCACTCCAAGTAATCCCATGTTCTGAATCCAGAATGTTAAACCATATGCAGAACCCAAATAGCGATCTTCAACCACTTTTGGTAACGATGGCCACATTGAAGCAGGTACCAATGAGAACGCAACCCCAAGGATAACAATGGTAATCATTGCTGTAACTGTAGTGAAGGAATCCGCTGGCACAAGAGCAAATATCAAGTGTGAAACGGTCAATAATATTGCACCATACATCATCATGCTGGCACCTAATCCTTTTTTATCTAAAAACCAACCAATAAACGGGGTCAATATCATGGCACCAATTGGAAAGTAAGATACGTATTGCGAAGCAATCTCTGGCAACACATCTAGTTTTGATGCGAGCATATCGGTTGCAAATTTCTGAAACGGAAAGATTGCAGAGTAGAATAATACACACAATCCAGCAATGGCAAGAAAACCGGGATTGGTGAGAATTACAAAAATATCAGAGAATTTGAACTCTTCGCTAGTATCATCCGCTCCAGCTTCACCTGTCTCTTTATCGAGAGCTTTATCCATAAATGTATAGATAAAGAAAGTAATAAAACCAACACACAAGAACGCTAATCCCCACAAAACAGAGTTGGAAACACCACCACTTTTAGCAAATACCGGACTCAATTGGAATACGGCAAATACGCCCAATCGTGCCAATGCCATTTCCAAGCCCATAGCCAATGCCATCTCTTTGCCACGGAACCATTTTACAATTGTTTTTGACACAGTAATACCGGCCATCTCAACACCAACACCAAAAATAGCAAAACCAAAGAATGCTAATTTTGCGCTCGAAGGAACTGAAACCAAAAAAGAATCAAGCCAAATAGCTAATCCAGAGACCGCAAAAGCTTGTGTCAGTGCGTAATATTTAATGGCTCCACCGATTACCATGGTAAGACCCGCAGTAATTATGGTAAAGCGAATCCCCATTTTGTCAAGAATAATTCCCGAGAGAATTAAAAATCCTGCAAATACATTAAGAAAGAATTCCGCTCCCCCCAACATACCAAAAACCACATTACTCCATTTATAATCGGTTTGTAGCATGTCTTTTAATGGAGCAGCAACATCAACAAAAAAGTAAGCAAAAAACATTGTTGAGGAAATCAGCAAAAGAGCTATCCAACGTGCTGTTGCTGAATCACGTAAAGACTTTTTAATTGTTTCAGTCATGTTTAAGTAATTTAGATTTATAAATTCGAGTGCTAAATTACTACTTTATTAAGTTTAACGGAAACCTCCATTCATATTTTTTGCTAAAAAGTGAACAATAATGAAGGAAATTTGTTTTAGAACAGTTTTTAGCTTCAATTAACGAATAATATGAATCGGATGCGTACTTTTCAATGGTATCTGTGTCCCACGGAAGTTTAGACCATCCGAGCATTGAATTTACGTTTCCCTCAGCCAGAATCTATTTTATCGAACTCAATTATAACACTCATTTTTGGAGAAGGAAAATGGTTGTTCTGTAAAAACATCTTCAATAATATCACAAAAAAAGCCACGTTTAAAAACGTGGCTTTTTTTGTGATATTTGAATCATCCAAAATCATCGAACATAATACTCTCATTGGGAACTCCCAAATCGTAAAGCATCTTATTAATGGCACTATTCATCATTGGAGGTCCGCAAAGGTAGTATTCAATCTCCTCGGGCTCTTCGTGCTCTATCAAATAATTATCGTAAATAACTTGGTGAATAAAGCCGGTAGGTCCAGTCCAATTGTCCTCTTCCAAAGGTTCACTGAGTGCCAAATGGAACGTGAAATTGGGAAATTCACGTTCAATGGCACGGAAATCCTCTTCGTAAAACACTTCTCTACTCGATCGTGCACCATACCAAAATGTAACCTTACGTTTTGTCTTAATCGTATGAAACAGATGGAAAATATGGGAACGCATTGGCGCCATTCCGGCACCTCCACCAATAAACATCATCTCTTTTTCGGTCTCTTTCAGGAAGAACTCTCCATAAGGTCCGCTTAAAACTATTTTATCGCCGGGTTTAAGAGAGAAAATATACGACGAACATATTCCGGGATTAATTTTCTGAAACTGTCCCTTTACACGATCATAAGGCGGTGTGGCAATCCGAATGTTTAACATTACAATATTCCCTTCAGCAGGATGATTCGCCATGGAATAAGCACGGAAGGTAGGTTCAGGGTTCTTCATTTTCAAATCGAAAACATGCAGCTTTTCCCACTCAGCTCGGTACTTATCGCCTGGTTCCATGGTGCTAAAATCAACTTCAACTTTAGGAACATCAATCTGAATATATCCACCTGATTTAAAATCTAGAGTCTCGCCTTCGGGCAGTTTTACAACAAACTCGGTAATATACGTTGCAACATTACGATTGCTCACCACCTCGCACTCCCACTTTTTAATTCCTAAAACCTCCTGTGGAATCTCCATCTCAATGTTATCACGAACTTTAATCTGACAAGCAAGTCGCCAATCGGTCTGTTGCTCTTTTCGAGTAAAGTATCCAACTTCAGTGGGTAAAATGGTGCCCGCACCTTCGGGAACTTGACAGCGACACATAGCGCAAGTTCCTGCTCCACCACAAGCCGATGGCAAAAATATTTTATTCTCCCCCAGCGTAGTAAGCAGTGTATTTCCAGCCTCTACCTCTAATTCACGCTCTCCCTTATTGATCACTATTTTGAGTTTTCCCGGTGGAGTGAGTTTTTTCTTAACATATAATAGTAACGATACCAATAGAAGTGTTACCAATAAAAATACGGCTACACTTGTAATGATAACCATTGAATTTGAAATCTGCAATATCATATCAGTCACTTTTATAATTTAATTCCCATAAATGCCATAAATGCAATTCCCATCAAACCCGTAACAATAAAGGTTATACCTAGACCGCGCAAGGGTGCCGGAACATTTGAATATCGTATTCGTTCGCGTATGGCAGCCAGCCCAACAATGGCCAATAACCAACCCACTCCGGATCCCAAACCAAAAGCCGTTGCTTCGGCAATATTGTTATACGCACGTTCTTGCATAAACAAAGAACCTCCAAGAATTGCACAGTTCACAGCAATAAGGGGTAAAAATATTCCTAAAGACGAATAAAGCGTTGGTGCAAATTTCTCAACTATCATCTCAACCAGCTGAACCATGGATGCAATAACAGCTATAAACATTATAAAACTTAGAAAACTAAGATCAACGGTGGCAAACGACTCATCGAGCCATACCAATGCGCCCTCTTTCAGAATATAGTTCTCAAGCAAATAATCGACGGGAACCGTTATTCCCAAAACAAATATTACGGCTAAACCTAGCCCCATACTCGTTTTCACAGTCTTAGATACCGCAAGATACGAACACATGCCTAAGAAATAGGCAAAGATCATATTATCGATAAATATTGACTTTATAAATATGTTTAATAAATTTTCCATCAGTACAAATTATTTAGTTCCGTTTTATTTGTTCTCTTCAATTAAATCGCGATTTCGACTTCGTTGTACCCATATAATAACGGCAACGGTAATAAGTGCCATTGGAGGTAATATCATCATGCCGTTGTTGGAGTAAAACCCTCCGTTATCGATATACCAACTTTCAGGAACTACTTGGAATCCCCAAATGGTTCCGGAGCCAAAAAGTTCACGGAAAAAAGCGACAATAATCAATATTAATCCATATCCAGCAGCATTCCCAATTCCATCAAGGAACGATGGCCATGGTTTATTACTCAATGCAAAAGCCTCCAAACGGCCCATTATTATACAGTTCGTAATAATTAATCCAACAAATACCGATAGTTGCTTTGACACGTCGTACATAAAGGCTTTTAAAATCTGATCGACCACAATTACTAATGCTGCAATAACAACCAATTGAACTATGATTCGAATCCGATTGGGAACGGAGTTTCGAATGAGCGAAATTATGACGTTGGCAAAAGCAAGAACAACAATTACGGATAATGCCATTACAAAGGCTGGTTCAAGCTTTACGGTAACGGCCAATGCAGAACAGATCCCAAGTACCTGAACGGTAATTGGATTGGATTTTCCCAGAGGATCCGTCAGCAGTTTTCTGTTCTTTGCAGAAAATAGAGGTTCTTTATTACTCATGACTTAGTGTTTTTTGCGTTTTAAAAAATTCCAGATACCCAATGATACAATCGTGAAGCATTTCATCAACTCCATTACTCGTAATTGTTCCACCTGAGATAGCGTCAACAGCATGTGGATTTTTGGACGTTATCTGATTTTTAACAACTTTAACAGAAACAAAATTCTCATTTTCAAATAGTTGTTTATCATTAAATTGCTCTTGAAATTGAAGCGTATTTATCTCTGCTCCCAATCCTGGGGTTTCCGATTTGTGATCAAAAACCACCCCAACTACGGTATTAAAATCGCTTTTTAAGGCAACGTAACCCCAAATTGGACCCCATAATCCGCGTCCATAAACCGGAATGATATAGTTTTTTGAAGCATCCTCCATGGTACAAACAAAAATGGGAAGGGTGCGTTGATCAATGGGTTTTGCATTCTCCTTTTTCACATCAATAGCAAAAGCATTCCCGTCAACACGATTTCCTTTGCTATCAACAACAAATGCTTCGGTAATATACTGCTCATACAATGTCTCAATATACTTCTGTTTATTAGGCTGACTTGCTGCTTCTAAACCCAAATGAACGGAACTTAAGATATTCTGTTTCTTCTCGATTTGCACATTTTTATCCTGAAATGGTTTGAGTGTCAAAGCAGCATAGGACAATCCCGCAGCTACTAATATAACCATTACCGAGGCATAGATAATTGTGTATGTATTTCCTTGTGTATTCATTACTCCTTATATTTAAGATTCTATACCGTATGTTTCGTATATTTTAATCGTCGCTTTACGTTGGATTGAACCACATAATAATCAATGAGTGGAGCAAAGACGTTCATTAGCAATATTGCCAACATAACTCCCTCAGGATAAGCTGGATTCAGCACTCGAATAAGAATCGCAAGGAATCCGATTAAAAAACCATATATCCATTTTCCGGTTTGCGTATGAGAACCGGACACGGGATCGGTTGCCATAAAAACAACTCCAAAAGCAAACCCACCCATAATTAGATGTTGCCAAAATGGAACCTCCATAAATGGATTGGTAGTAGTTGCGAAAATATTAAGCAGTAATCCCATTGTCAATCCGCCAATGATCGCTGAGGACATTATTCGCCAACTTGCAATTCCAGTGACCAATAATAATATGGCTCCAAGTCCAATAGCTATTACAGATGTTTCGCCAATGGAACCGGGTATTAAACCAATAAACATTTCGGCTATACTGTGTGTTTGAGGCGTTCCACTTGCTGCTAAAGCTAGCGGTGTAGCTCCTGAATAGGCGTCTGCTTTTTCGGCAATCCAAACCAAATCGCCGGAAATATGCGAGGGATAGGCGAAAAACAAAAATGCCCGAGCTGTGAGTGCAGGGTTTAAAATATTCATACCAGTGCCACCAAATACCTCTTTACCAAATATTACGGCAAAAACAGTCGAAATGGCAACCATCCACAATGGAACATCGGGAGGCATTACCAATGGAATGAGCATTGCTGAAACCAAAAAGCCTTCATTTACCTGATGTCCACGTAGTTGTGCAAACAAAAACTCAACTCCAAGTCCAACCACATAGGAAACAATTACGATTGGAAGGACTTTGATGGCTCCAAAAAGGAACATGTCAAAGAATCCGTTTGCAGCTGCTGTCCCTTCTGACAAATAATGGTGATAACCAACATTATAAATCCCGAAAAACAAAGCTGGCAATAATGCAACAATCACTACCGTCATTGTACGTTTCAAATCAATGACATCGTGGATATGCGAGCCCGTTTTGCTAGTTGTGTTTGGCACAAATGCAAAGGTCTCAAAAGCATCGTAGGTGGAATGAAGCCAATGGAATTTAGCTCCTTTCTGAACGTGCGGTTTAATAGTATCAAAAAACTTTCTAACAGCCTTCATATGTACTGTGTTTTATTTTAATTCGGTAATCATTACATCAATTCCTTCTCGCAATATCTTTTGCACTTCGGTTTTAGAGGTGCATACGTATTCGCATAAAGCTAAATCCTCTTCTATGAGTTCATAAATTCCCAATTGCTCCATTTGATCGATATCGTTGGTGATAATCGATTTTAAAAGGAAAACAGGGAGTATGTCCATGGGTAAATATTTCTCATATTCTCCCGTTACCACAAAAGCACGTGGATCGCCATGCATATTAGCATCGGCTATATATTTACGTTTTGGGAACATCCAACTAAAATAGGTGTTCGAAGCGGAGAATTTCTTAAATCTAGGCATTGCCCATCCCACAAATTCATACTCATCGCCCTCAGGAATAACCGTTATTTGATCGTGATTGTATCCTAAATAACCCGAGGTCATTTCGTGAGTTCCCGTTAACGGATTTCCACTGATATAACGTAGTTTCTTGTCGGTAGTAACATTTCCCTTTAAAATAGGCGTAAAGCTTGTACCAACAACAGTTTTAACATATATAGGTTCCAATACTTCGCTTCCGGTAATAGCAATTAGTCGCTCAAAATCGAGTTTCGATGTTGTGAAATATCGACCAATATTTTGAATATCCTGAACTCTCAGTGTCCAAACCATATCGCCCTTTCCAATGGGCGAGATGTGATGAATTTGCACTCCTACGTTTCCAGCAGGATGCGGCCCTGAGAAATAGTGTTTCTCAACGCCTGTAATGGATTCGAACAACTCTGGCTTGTTAGCATCAATTCCTAAATGAACTTTACCAGTGGTTAGTTGTCTAATTATTTCCAATCCGTGCACAAAACTCTTCTTGTCTTGTTCCAAAATATAGGACAAATCAGGTGCTAGTGGCGAACTATCAAAACAGGATACAAAAATTGCTCTGGGTTTACG
>JAQVXQ010000060.1 GCA_028709085.1 Salinivirgaceae bacterium
CAATAGGGATTCTATATCGGCTAAGCCAACACTGTCAATCTCTTTTGGATTATTTACGATTTTATAGAACTGTGCAACGTTCATTAAACTACCAATTTACCAATGCTTAATTAAAAATATCTTCCGTTAACTTATCAGCAATCTCTTCAGCAAGCGATTGTTCAATGGCCGAAAAGTCCATATTAGAATCAAATTCAGCATATTGTGTAAAATTTGTATCATAATTTAACTTCGGTTCATACCGATTTTCAAATTTCACTTTAATGGTTATCGTCAGTCTGTTTTTCGCAGCAACAGTAGTCTCTCCGCCCTGCAACGCCACCGGACGAAGATTGTACCCCGTAATAATTCCTTCAAAAGCCATGTCGGCGTCAAAGGAATTGGAAACCAACGAAGTTGCCGACATAATTTTTTCATGTAAACCGTCCGTCATGGTGTGTGCCAACGTCGGGTTTACGGTTGGCGCCATATTTACAAAGGGCTTAACCGTAAATGTTTTTGCCTGAATGGGAATGGATGCTCCTGTAAAAGAATAATTTACATGGCATCCCCACAAAGAAAGCATAAGGATCGATAGGCCAACTTTGGATATATATCGCTTAATTAATGTCATATTCTTTAATTTTCCTGTACAACGTTCGTTCTGAAATTCCTAACTCTTCGGCAGCCAATTTTCGTTTCCCATCGTGCTTGTCGAGCGCCAATTTGATCATCTCTTTCTCTTTATCGATCAGTGAAAAGGACTCTTCCTGAATCTCCTCTGTGTCTTCAATTATTGAACCTTTGTTGCTTGCTGGTTCTGGTTGCACAGTTGGACGAAATATGGTAGGTTCCATTGGTTTAGCGGGCAGATTATGGTGTACATGTTCCATTAATTCCGGTTCAGCTACATAGGGAGTTGCTATATTTCCACGATTATCCATGAGCGTATAAACCATTTGTCGCAATTCGCGAATCTCCTTACGCATATCGAATAGTACTTTAAAAAGAATCTCTCGTTCAGAATGAGACTCCCCTTCTCGTCCAACATTACTTAGGGTTGGAAGATTTCCGACATTAATTTCAGGTAGGTAATTGACTAATTTATCAGGGGTTAACATCCGGTCGCGTTCAATAATTGACATTTGTTCTACAACGTTCTTTAATTGGCGAATGTTTCCAGGCCATCGATATTTTTCAACAATTTGAAGCGCTTCTGGGGTTAACCGAATGGGTTCAAATTTATATTTTTCAGCACTATCGCTGGCAAACCGTGTAAAAAGTGCATAAATATCCTCTTTTCGTTCTCGTAAAGCTGGCAGTTTAATGGGAACTGTGTTTAAGCGGTAAAAAAGATCTTCTCGGAATTTTCCTTCCCGGATGGCATTCTCAAAATTGGCATTGGTAGCGGCCACAATACGAACGTTTGTTTTTAACATTTTTGATGATCCAACACGCATATATTCACCTGTTTCGAGTATTCGAAGAAGTCGCACTTGGGTTTGTAAAGGGAGCTCGCCCACCTCATCGAGAAAAATAGTTCCACCATCGGCTACCTCAAAATAGCCTTTTCGGCTATCGATAGCTCCTGTAAATGCTCCTTTCTCGTGTCCGAAAAGTTCCGAGTCAATGGTTCCTTCGGGAATTGCACCACAGTTAACTGCTATATATTGTTGATGTTTTCGTGCACTATATTGATGGATAATTTTAGGAAACATCTCTTTCCCTGTTCCACTTTCGCCAACGATTAACACCGACATATCGGTAGGTGCAACTTGCAATGCTGTTATAATTGCACGTTCAATGCCTATACTATTCCCAACTAATCCAAATCGTTGTTTTACATTTAAAATCTCTTTACTCATGTTTTAACGTCCACTTTGTTTTTACCTAATTCCATGACCTGACAAAATTACATATTTTCTGCCATTTACGGTCTGTTTCTAATTTTAAGTTTGGGTTTTCATTCAATCTCAAACTCATTAAATATCCCAATATAATATTTCCCAACCAAAAGTGGCCTACTAAATGAATTTAATAGGCCACTTCTGTTGTTATGTTATGTCGATTTAATCAAAAAGCATCTTTTCAATAATCTGATATCGATCGCTACTAATTTTCACGAAATAAATTCCTCGTGGAAGATCTTGTATTTCTATTTCAAAACCAAGACCTCTATATTTATTAGTCCGAACTGTCTGACCATAAATGTTATACACTATATAATCACCATTTCGCATATCCTCAGGCACCTCAACATTAATAAAAGAAGTTGCCGGATTGGGATAAATCATAACCTTGGCAAGAATATCATTTCTTTCAATTCCAACCAAATCGGTATAGGTAATTAAGCTCCAAACTTTGTCGATGCCGCTTTGAGAGGTAACCGTATAAGTAACAGTCTTGTTCATATTCACAACGCTAAGACCACTCTCCTGCAAAACTTCACCAATAGTTACCTTAGCCCCCGCTGAAGTTGTCCACTTTGGTATCAAGCTATCAACATTTGTCCCAATAGGCAAATGAAGCTCTATTTTGCCATTTGACACAAAAATAGTGGCATTGAAAACAGTGTCAACGACACCATCCCCATTATTATCGAACTCAACAAAGAATGTCTCAAAGTTGGCTTGACTGCTTTCGTTTGAAGTAACCTTTATTGCCCAATCTTGGTAATCCAACGTATTCTCTGCCAACACTTTCATTGTTACATCTGTCGAAAAATTAACAATATCCCCACCACTAGTAACAAGTGAATTCCCAATAAAAGCAGTAGCTCCCGGTGAAAGAACAAATACTGGAATTAAGTTGGTTTGACTTTGCGAGCCCGCAATATTAATCGTTATGGTATGGGTCTGTGCATTTATAACTGCAGGTTGTGTTTGTCCGGTAAATCCAAAGGATAAAACTTGAGCTGCGGCATTCAGATCGCCAAAATGATCCACTTTTATACTCCATGTCTGTTCCCCTCCACTTTGAGCAACTACGGTATAGGAAACTTGGTTTGTGAAATCAACCACCGAAACACCACTTGTTTGTAAATTATCATTGACAAAGGCCGATGCTCCCTGACTTAGTGTAAATGTGGGAACAAGTATAGTTAAATCGGTACTGTTGTCAACGGCAACGGATATCGTTTTATTTTTAGAATTGATTACCGTTTGCCCCATTTGGTTTGGAACTGAGAAGCTAAGTATTGAGTTTCCGTTTAACATAACATCCGAGATGCTTACAGTCCAAATTGCCTCTGTTTCGCCATCGATAACTTTGTAAATTACGGGGTTAGTGAAATTGACAATTGATATTCCACTTTGTTGCACAGCTGCACCAATATATGCTGTAGCTCCGGCTGTGAGCGTAAAGGATGGGATAATTTGCGTCATGTCGGTATCTACGGGAACCACCAAACGGATGGATAAACTATTATTATCAATAATGGTTGTTCCCAACTGATTTGGAACATTGAAAGAGATAAAGCCAGGGTGTTCAACCTCATCGGCTATGGTTACGGTAACTGTCCAATCCTTATTTAATAGATCATCGGAAGAGTGTATTGAATAAATTACAGGTTGCGTAAAATCATTGATGGTTTCTTCACTAACCTGTAGCACGGTATCTACAAAAGCCGTTGCTCCCTCTGAAATGGTGAAAGTTGGCACTAAACCCGTGATGTCGGTTCCAAAGGCAACAGTAACGGCAACAGTTTGTGCGTCGTTGTTAATTATAGCTTGTCCAAGTTGAGCAAAAACCGAGAAGTCTATAAAGTCTGCTTGTGGAGCCGGTTCGTTCAAAACAGTTACCGTCCATAAGGTTTCGTTCGTATTGTTTTGGATCATGTACTCCACCGGCATTATAAAATCAACTTCGGTTACTCCGCTCTCTTGCAAGCTATCATTAACCGTTGCCGTTGCTCCCAACGAAAGTGTAAACTCAGGTGCTAGAGATGTAATATCAACATCATACGGCATTGAAATTTCAATGGTTTTATTATCCAAATCAAAAACAGATGCCCCAACTTGTCCTGCTATGGTATAACTTAATATTTCGGTCTCTTCTGGTAAATATCCCCCTGAAACGTTGGCATACAAAGCTGGTATTTCCGGAATAATTGTAAGGCTTTCAGCACCCAAAATCACACCACTTCGTCCGTATGACTGGCGGTGATTAGCATCCCTTCCGATTTTCAATGGATAAGCAACCAAATTACCCGTTGCATGAATAAGGAGCAAATAATCGGTTTCTCCCTCCAAATCAATGGGGTTAGAGAATGTGAGTTCTACAAATTTGCCCAAGTCAGTTGCTTGAGGAGCGTAAGCGTCGGTTGTTTGTAAAAGTTGGTAGGTTGTTCCCACTTTTTTAAGCAATCTCCCCTCAACTTCAATATCTCCTTGAGAAAAATTACTCGACGATTGAGAATGAACATAAAATCCTACATTATTAAACTGAACCGTATTGGTTCCAATATTGGGAATGTAATAAAACTGCCCAACTCCCTGTATTTCAGGAGCATAGTTGTAGTCGATAAAAGAGTAGGGAGAACTTGGTGTTGTATCGGTATATGAATAGAGTGATTCAGTAATATTAACGTTCGATTGAGCGACATTTTTGTTGTTGTCTTCCTCTTCGCCATCCGTTATGGTAGCTGTGAATTGAAGTAAACCGTAGTTATTGGGCTTATAATTAGTTGTCACAGAAAGGGTGTCGCGTTCTCCGATATTCAAGGATTTTAAATCGCTTTGATTTTTATAAACTGGATTTATTTGTGGAATGGATAGATTCTCAATTTCAACGTCAGCATAAACACCGGTTCTGCTAATGCCTCCAAAATTGATTGCTGCGATGCGAAATTGGGTAAATTCGCCGGCTACACCCAAAGGGATGTTTTGATAACTGCCAAAAAAGTCAATATTTGGATTTGAAGTATTTCCCAACGGACCGTCGATCGTATAATCAGGCCAGAAGTTTTCAACACGCAAATCTTTATCGAGTGGTTGATAAAATGAAATATCGTCGATCATAAAGAAGTAATGCGTTGATCCTTCTTGCGAAATACGGAAGTAACAATCCGACTTTCCCGCAAGTTCTGCCGTTAAATCAATATCAAACATTGTCGGATTTAGCGTTGGCATATTGGTGCGATATGGGATTGCATAAGTAAACCAAGATGCACCCCCATCATCGCTAAATTCAACCTTTATACTCGCATTATCAACATGCAGAATTTTAAAGAAATATTGCATTTTAAAATGCACTGCTGTGTATTGGCTAAAATCGAGGCTTCCATATTGGATTGTGGCATTCATGGGTATTGACGGCGAAACCTTAGATCCATCTTCGTTTGTATTATACCAATCGGATGGTAGTAGAAGAAATCCATCATCCAGAGTTTCACTTTGAATAGGGGCACCGGGTGTTAAATCAACTTTGACGACTCCTCCATTTGGGCTTGAAAATTTTCCTCTTGGTCCAATTTGCGACCATGTCCAAAAGAAGCTAGTATCATTTCCATCGGTAAAAGTCCATCCGGTAGGCAAGTTTTCGATTACCGTTATGTCGTCAACTACTGTTTGGCTCCAGGTTGTCGAATCAAATGTCTCCGACCAAATTATCTCTCCGGGAGTACGAAAAACAGTACCCGGTTGCGCTGTAACGCCTAAAGCAACAATTGTTGATAACGCTAATAATAAAGATCTTATCCGCATAGCTTAATATGTATTTTGGTTTATATTCAACTTTTTTGTCCATAAGTGGACGTAAAAATAATACTTTTAATCGTACAAGTTACAAAA
This sequence comes from Salinivirgaceae bacterium, assembly GCA_028709085.1. GTDB lineage: Bacteria > Bacteroidota > Bacteroidia > Bacteroidales > Salinivirgaceae > JAAYQU01. Next base: position 5,769 of record JAQVXQ010000060.1, read on the forward strand.
AAAAGAGAACAACTCTAGTATTGAGTACACCTATAGCGTAAAAAATTGATAAAGTGCTTATTTCTTTTGACTTATCCAATCAAATTCAAGATAAGAAAAAATGGCGGGAGCAATAGAAGCAACCGGTTTGTAAAGCATGCTTTTCTCAAAAGTCTCATCAGATGCAATTTCCATATTTCGATTAACGACCTCAAAAATGGCAAATAAAACACTTATTATCAAGGCATATTTTAAAATACCAAAGGCCGCTCCAGCAATTCGCATCACAATTCCTAACGCAATTGCCTTAAAAAATTTATCGAGCACGAAAGCTGTCAAATGAATCCCCACTACAATAATAATGAATGTTACTGCAAAAGCGATCATTGAATTATACTCCGACTGAAGATTAAATTGCTCCAGTAAAATTTTAGCTGTTAGGTCTGAAAACTTTATTGAACCCCAAATGCCTAGTAACAAAGCAGCTATTGATGCCAACGAAATAATTAAACCTTTACTGAATCCTTGCCAAGCTCCCCATAATAAAGGGATTATAATGATAATATCAAGAGTGCTCATGCTAAATAGATTAGTGTAATTTACAAAGATAATTATTTTTGCGTTTGTATAAAGGCGAAATATTCACAACCTAATGTTAATGACTAATTCTTTTTTAAGGTGTTATTAGGAAATCAGTAAAAACAGGAGTTCCAAAAGAAATATTTGTTGAGATGATGATATGATGTGTCAAAAAATTCCCAACGATTTTTACTGATCCAAGATTACTGATCATAATGAAAACAGAGCTTTTGTATTTAGCAATTTCAAGCATCTCAAATTATTCTTTAGACAAGTTAATATTTATGTTTTATCTTTGATGCCGAATATTTATCGAAGAGGAAAATTGAAAAGAATCGAGATAGAATTCGCAAATTCAAATTGTTAAAATTGTGGCTCTTAAAAAACCACTTCTAAGAACTCGGATAATGAATATCAGATCATACTTATCGTTCATCAAATTCAGTCATACCCTTTTTGCTATGCCGTTTGCCATTGTTGGGTTTTTTATGGCAACCGGTGTTTTTGATTATAATTTTAACCCTTATGTTCTACTGTATGTATTATTATGTATGATTTTTGCCAGAAATGCCGCAATGGCATTTAATAGATGGGCAGATCATGAGTGGGATGCAGGAAATGAGCGAACTGCACGAAGAGAGATTCCTGCTGGAATAATCAAACCTAAAAACGCACTGATTTTCATTGTTGTTAACTCTTTAGGATTTATTGTTACCACTTTTTTTATAAATAGCCTCTGTTTTTATTTAAGTCCGATAGCCCTAATGGTCATATTAGGGTACAGTTATACCAAAAGATTTACATATTTAAGTCACTTTGTGCTGGGTGTTGGTCTTGGACTTGCCCCAATAGGTGCTTTTCTTGCCTTATCGGGAGAATTTAAAGTTTTACCCGTTTTTCTGAGCGTGGCTGTTTGGGCATGGGTAAGTGGTTTTGATATCCTGTACTCCATTCAGGATATTTCATTTGACAAAGATCACAAACTCTTTTCCGTCCCTGCCAAATTTGGAATTGTGCGCTCTCTGTGGATTTCCAGAAGCATGCATATTCTTTCGGCACTCTTTATTATAGGCATCGCAATTTATGCAAATACAGGCGTTTACTACCTTATGGGGGCTTTTGTTTTTATAAGTTTGTTGTTTTATCAACACACAGTTGTTCGAAATGGCAAACTAGATCGTATTAATTTTGCTTTTTTTAATCTAAACGGAATCGCTTCCGTAATTTTTGCGCTCTTTGCTGTAATTGAGTTTTTAAACTAATGACAGGACAAAACAAACCTCTTTGCCTCGATTTAGAATTGAAAAATTGGAATTATGAATAACGACCTAATAATAGTAACTGGTCCAACCGCAACCGGGAAAACGCAATTTGCCATCGATTTAGCAATGGCGTTTAATGGAGAAATTATAAGTGCCGATTCGCGTCAAGTGTTCCGCGGAATGGATTTAGGAACTGGGAAAGACCTTTCGGAATACGCCAATGGAACACAACCCATTCCCTATCATTTGATTGATATCCTTGATGCGGGCGACAAATACAGTGTTTATCGTTTCCAGCGCGATTTTTTAAACGCCTATTACGACATTAAAAAACGAGGCAAAAATGCCATTCTGTGTGGAGGAACCGGACTCTATATTGAATCTATTGTACGAAATTACCAAATGCCCGACGTTCCTGAAAATAAAGAACTTAGGAAATCGTTGCGAAAAAAATCCCTCGAAGAGTTAACGCAAATCTTGAGCACTCTAAAACAATTACACAACACAACTGATGTGGACACGTGTAATCGAGCCATAAGAGCCATCGAAATTGCTGTTTTTGAAAATGAAAATCCCGAATCCATTGTCCCTTTCCCCAAACTGTCGTGCTTAGTGTTTGGAGTACACTTCGAAAGAGAAACCATTCGGAAACGAATAACTGAAAGACTCAAACAACGCATTGACCAAGGAATGATACTGGAAACCAAAAAGTTGCTCGATGCCGGCGTAAAAGCCGAAGTTTTGATTTCCTATGGTCTTGAATACAAATTCACAACATGGCTTTTGCAAGACAAAATTACAAACGACGAGTTTTTCACGGGATTAAACACGGCGATACACCAGTTTGCAAAACGGCAAATGACCTGGTTCAGACGCATGGAGCGCAATGGAATTGAAATCCATTGGATTGATGGGACATTAAGTCCGAGAGAAAAAGTAGCCAAAGTATCCCTCATAATTAACGGCTAAAAATTCACTTTTTTTGTGAATTAACCGTTTTCTTATAGATTTTCTAATTTTTTGCAGCAGTTATCAACCAGATGATTGTTTTCGAGAGGCAAGTCGCCCCATGTTTTATCGATGTGCTGAAGAATGTCTTCAATTTGAGCCACTTCATTGGCAGTCACCAGTTTTAGCCGAGTCTCTTTAAAATTGCTCAGCCCTTTAAAATAGTTGCTAAAATGTTGGCGCATCTCCAATATTCCATAATGTTCGCCTTTTCGCTCCATACTTTTATGCAGATGCATGCGCGTATATTCAATACGTTCGCGCACCGTTGGAGAAGGTAGAATCTCTCCTGTTTTTAAATAGTGTTTGACCTCTTTAAAAATCCAAGGACGACCAATAACCGCTCTTCCAATCATAATTCCATCAACGTTGGTGGATTCAAAGGCATTTTTCGCCCCTTCCGGAGTTTTTATATCTCCATTTCCGATAATCGGAATGGTAATCCGAGGATTGTTTTTCACTCTTGCAATGGGTGACCAATCCGACTCACCTCTATAAAATTGAGAACGCGTTCTACCGTGGATTGTTAGTGCTTGAATACCCGTATCTTGTAGCGGTTCCGCTAGATCTTCAATTACTATGGACTCCTCGTCCCATCCCAATCGAGTTTTCACCGTAACTGGCAAACTCACTGCTTTTACAATTGCTTGGGTAATGGCAATCATTAAATCGGGCGTCCGTAACATTCCTGCTCCCGATCCTTTTATTGCTATTTTTCGAACAGGACATCCAAAATTAATATCAATAAAATCGGGATTAAAGGTTTCTGCAATTTTGGCTGCTTCAACCATGGCATCGAGGTTATTTCCAAAGATCTGAATGGCAATTGGTCGCTCATAATCATATACATCGAGTTTTTGCAACGTTTTTTTTGCATCACGAATCAATCCCTCCGACGAAATAAACTCGGTGTACATAATATCGGCACCAAAATATTTACACATATAACGAAACGTTGGATCTGTAACGTCTTCCATGGGTGCTAAAAAAAGAGGATACTCCGGTAATTCAATATTTCCTATCTTTGCCATTTAAATTAATTTTGCGCAAAAATACAAAAACCTCCATCAATAATCATTGTTGCCATGCTTAACTCCCAAACTTTATTTTTACGAGTATCCCTTTTATTTGCAATAACGATTGCTTCCGCCCTATTTGGATCCTTCTTGTGCATGGGGCTTGAACAACTTTTTTCACACATTGGTGTCGCTACCATACAAAATCCGTGGTACGATTATTTGCGCATATCAACTCAAACAATTTCCACATTTGGAATCCCCGTTCTTTTCTGGAAATTGAGTTATTCCAATTTTTCAATAAGCATAAAACCCTTAAAAACCAATTGCAATGGCGCCCTTTTGGGGCTTGCACTTTTAGCATGGCTATTATCGATGTTGCCGGTAAATGGACTCTGGGAAATTAACAAAAATATTCCCTTTCACGAATCCTTAGCATCGCTGGAGTCAGCATTGCATCATATTCAATCGGCAAACGATGCGTTTTTAAAATATCTTCTGGTAAATAGAGGCATAATGCATACAATAGCCCTAATAATAGTAGTTGGAGCGTTACCCGCTATCTTCGAAGAGTTGTTTTTCAGAGGAATTTTACAACAACTTTTTATAAAAGCTTCGGGCAAAATATGGTTATCGATTTTTCTAGCGTCAACCATATTTTCACTTTTCCACATGGAATTTTTCGCTCTAATTCCAAGAATATTGCTAGGGGTGATTTTAGGAGTTGCTTATGTGGTTTCGCAACGATTGTGGTTGCCCATTCTAATCCACTTTGTAAATAATGTTGTGGGGGTCGTTGCACAATTATATCTCTCCGAAAACATGCTTGAATCCTTTTCTGCATTTGGAATAACAAAACTAGAGTGGATTTTAACCCTCTTTTTATTTGCGATTCTGAATTGGTTGCTTGTGTTTATGATTCAGAAATTTAATCCTCGAGAGAGTCGCTAAGTAGCTTTTTTTCAGCTCGTTCCAACTCTTTTTCGTTCTTGCGATAAACATATACAAGGCCATAAACCGTAGCCTTAGCACGCATTTCGGCGGGCGATAGCTCCGAGAAATAGGCTTCAACCTGATTCCATGTCTCTACAATAAGGAGGTCAGCATCCTTGCGCATATCCGCAACTTTTAAGCTTGCCCGGTTGTAAATGTCTTGTAAACTTTTTTGATTGTGATACGTTCGCATATAATCATCAAATCGAACACGCACCAACGCTATTGTGGGGTTTGTAATTGGACTAGCACCCGTTGCAAGGCGACTAGCTTCACCTTTAATAATTAGATCGCCCCATTTTATAATGTCTGCTTCTGTATTTAATGGCGGAACGGTGGTTTGGTTTTCGCGCATTCCTAGATATTTTCGCACTTCGGGTTTTAATTCTCCCCGCAAAATAGCCAGGTTAACCACTTGAATGAAATGGGAGATATACAACTTGGCCCGTTTTTGTACATCAAGATAGGTTTTGCTATTTTGAGTCTGCCGACGAAATGTTTCCCGCTGATGGTCAACGGTTTGCTTAAACAAGGGCATGAAAGCTCTGAGCCGTAATAATAGAGCTTGCGAAATAGCCAAATCGATGGGCGATAATATACTACCTTGTTTCAGGGCACAATTGAGTGCACGTAATCGGGCACTATCTGTATTTGGCAACCTACGATATGGCATATCGAATTGGATTTTTGGAGTTTCAACGTTGCGAATATACAATATTTTATTCTAAACTCAAACTACTTCGCAATTATAGTTGGTTAAAGTATAACGGGTTAGCATGAACAACTCTTTTTATTTGATGAAAAAGCCTGCCAATTTCGGTACGACTCTTGTAATCCTTGAACAAATTATTAAATTTGCACTACAATTATCTTTGATAAAACATAACACGTATATAAATGTTATGAAAAGAGTCTAAAATTACAATAACCTTAACATGCGACAAGCTGAACTTCTTAAATTAAAAAAGAGTTCCGTTAGTCATTACTAAAAAACAACACACTATGATGAAACGACTTTTTACATTAATCATTGGTTTAGCATTTATTGCTAACGCCTTTATGGTTCGTGCCGACGAAGGAATGTGGTTGCCCGTACTGGTCAACAAACTAAACATTGGTCATATGACCGAAAAAGGATTTAAACTTTCTGCCGAAGATGTTTACTCCATCAACCAAGCTTGTTTAAAAGATGCAATTATTGCTCTTGATTATGGAAGCTGCACCGGTGAAATCATCTCCGACCAAGGATTAGTTTTAACAAACCACCACTGTGGTTATAGCGAAATCCAATACCACAGCACAGTTGAACACGACTATTTAACAGACGGATTCTGGGCTAAAACATTGACCGACGAACTTCCAAATGAAGGAAAAACAGCCTCGTTTTTAATTCGCGCCCAAGAGGTTACAGATCGCATTGTTGCAGAACTTAACGATGAGATGAAAGAATCAGAACGATGGGAAATCATCGACAGTCTTCGTAAAGTAATCATTGCTGAAGTAAAAGCCGAAACTCCTGATTACAGAGCCTCGGTAACACCACTTTTGCATGGAAATCAATTTATGCTTTTCGTTTACGAAGATTTTAAAGACATCCGTTTGGTTGGTGCTCCTCCCGAGTCAATTGGAAAATATGGCGCCGATACAGATAACTGGATGTGGCCACGTCACACCGGAGACTTCGCAATGTTTAGAATCTATGCCGATAAAGATAATAAACCGGCTGAATATTCAAAAGATAATGTTCCCTACACACCCAAGAAACACCTTACAATCTCACTTAAAGGAGTTGAACAAGATGACTATGCAATGATTATGGGCTATCCAGGCAGAACAAACCGTTACCTGACATCATGGGGAGTAAAAGATTTGATGGAGAATTCCAATGCATTACGCGCTCACATCCGTGGTATTAAACAAGACATTTGGATGGAAGCAATGGATGCTGACGATGCAACTCGAATCCAATATGCATCAAAATATGCAGGCTCTTCGAACTATTGGAAATATTCTATTGGTCAAAATCAAGGTTTAAAAAACCTAGATGTTATTGGTAAAAAAGAAGCCATTGAAGCTCAATTTACTACATGGGCTGAAAATAATCCAAAATATGCCGACGCATTAGGAATGATTAAAACATCGGTTGAAGAGAATATGCCCTATACAAAAGCAGCAACCATTCTTACCGAAACGATGCTTTCAGGAGCTGAAATTTTCTTGGTAGCATACAGAATCAGTGGCTTACAGAAAACGTTAGAAAAAACGCCAGATAGCACCGAAACCATCGCATCGCTCCGCGCTAGAATCACTAAAATGATCGAAGAGTTTTACAAAGACTACCAACCGGCATTAGATCAGAAAGTGACAAAAGCCATGATTGAGATTTGTAAAAATGATTTAGCACCAGAATATCATCCTGCATTTTTTAATACGATTGATAAAAAATTTAAGGGAGATGTACAAAAGTATATCGACAAGGTTCTTTCAAAAAGCGTATTCTATAATAAAGAGGCATTGTTAGAATTTATCCATACTGCAAAAGTTAAAGATTTCGACAAAGAACCTGTATTTACGGCTGCTAACGAGATTTTCTCAATCTATAGAATGCTTTATGGTCAGCTGGAAAAGAACAAAGAACAATCCTCAAGAGGTTATCGTCTTTTTGTTGATGGCCTTACTAAGAGCATGACCGACAAAACCTTTTATCCCGATGCTAACAGCTCAATGCGTGTAACTTATGGATCAATTGGTGGCTACGAAGCTCGTGACGCCGTTACTTACTGCTACTATACAACCATGGAAGGTGTAATGGAAAAAGAGAATCCAAATGAGCGTGAGTTTAATGTGAAAGCAAAACTAAAAGAGCTTTATGAGGCAAAAGACTATGGTCGATATGCTGACAAGAATGGCAAAATGGTTGTTGGTTTCCTTTCAAATAACGACATTACTGGAGGAAACTCAGGAAGTCCTGTAATGAATGGCAATGGCGAATTAATTGGCATTGCATTCGATGGAAACTGGGAGGCTATGAGTGGAGACATTGCATTTGAGCCAAAATTACAACGCACCATTAGTGTTGACATCCGATTTGTTCTATTTATTATCGACAAATTTGCAGGCGCAACTCATTTAATTGATGAGATGACAATTGTAGAATAAGCTAATAAAATCAAAGCCGCCTAAGTTATTATATAGCTTAGGCGGCTTTTTTTATTCTCTCCCAATACCTATTGGGAATGAGCCACTACGGGCAATATTAAAATTTGGGTTTCAACCAAACACTCCTGCTTGTTTTAACAAATCGTATTGAAAACTTTACGGGTCATTATAGCATTGCGATTATTAAACATGGAGACAAAACAATAGGGTGAATAACAAAAAAAACAGGTTTACTCAATTGAGTAAACCTGTTTTTTATATGTAGAAAAATATTTATTAGTCGTTCAGCCCAAAACGTCTCATTTGAGCAACAACTACACCAGGCGCATTTTTTGCCAGATAATCGCGAACAGTTGTTTTTGCTTCTTTAACAAAATCTTGATTCAAAAGAGTACTCTCTTGAAAGAATTTCGCTAAACGTCCTTGAGCGATTTTGTCAAGCATGTTTTCAGGTTTTCCTTCCAAACGTGCTTTCTCGCGAGCAATTTCAATCTCTTTTTCAACAACTTCAGCAGGAACATCATCTTTATCGATAGCCACAGGCGACATTGCTGCCGTTTGCATTGCTATGTCTTTAGCGATATTCTCTTCAATTTTGCCATTGAAGGACAAAAGAGAAGCTAATTTACTTCCTGGATGAATATAAGCAATTGCAACATCACCAGCTACAACGTCGAAATAGGACAAGTCGATTTTTTCGCCAATAACACCCACCTGCTCAATAATAGTTTCTGCTACAGAAACATTATTTAACTTGAGTGCTTTTAATGCTTCAAGATTTGCTGGTTTCTTTACCAGTGCAAGGTCAAGAATTGCTTGAGCTAGAGCGATAAAATCGGCATTTTTCGCCACGAAATCAGTCTCGCAGTTCAATGTAATAATTGCCCCTGTTTTTTTATCGTCTGAAACTTTTGCTAACACAACACCTTCGTTGGCGTCTCTATCAGCACGTTTTGCAGCAACTAATTTGCCTTTTTCACGAATAATTTCACCTGCACGCTCTTGGTCGCCATTGGCCTCTTCGAGTGCTTTTTTACAGTCCATCATTCCTGCGCCGGTTACTTTACGCAGTTTAGCCACTTCGGCCGCAGTTATTGCCATGATAATATATTTTGTATGTTATTTACTAAGAAAATTAATTATTCAGCAGACTCTTCTGCTTCTTTATCTTCAACAGTCTCTACTTTTTCAACTGGTTTAGTTACTTCTACAGGCTCTGTAGTTGTAGTTGCTTCTGTTGATTCATTATCTTCAGCAGCCGCTTGTGCTCTAGGGCCAGTTCTTCTAGCTCTAGTTTTAGTTGGTGCTTTTTTCTCATCATCCTCATCGTCTTTATCGCGTTCAACTTTACGTTCGCTAAGACCCTCTTTGATTGCTGCTGTGATGTGGTCTAAAATTAATGCAATTGATTTTGCTGCATCATCGTTGGCAGGAATTGCATAATCAACAAGGTTTGGATTTGAATTTGTATCTACGATTGCGAATATAGGAATATTCAATCGGCGCGCTTCCGCCACAGCATTTCTCTCTTTTTGTACGTCAACAATAAATAGAGCTGCTGGCAAACGAGTTAAGTCAATTATAGAACCAAGGTTTTTCTCTAGTTTCATTCGTTGACGTGAAATCTGTAGACGCTCACGTTTTGACATATAATCTAGAGTTCCGTCTTTTTCCATTTTGTCGATAGACGACATTTTTTTAACGGCTTTACGGATTGTAGGGAAGTTTGTTAACATACCACCAAACCAACGCTCTGTAACGTAAGGCATACCTATGTCGCCTACTTTATCGGCTATAATTTCTTTGGCTTGTTTTTTTGTTGCAACAAACAAAATCTTTTTACCTGATCGAGCTATATTCCGAATAGAATTTGTTGCTTCGTCAAGTTTTACAATTGTTTTATGTAAATCAATGATGTGTATCCCGTTTTTCTCCATAAAAATATAGGGAGCCATGTTGGGATTCCATTTACGCTTTAAGTGTCCGAAGTGAGCTCCGGCCTCAAGCAATTCGTCGAATGTGATATTTGCCATGTTTTTTTCTTTCCAAGTTTACGTTCTTCTTCTATGCAATCTCTCGGTAGTTATTACAAAGAGTAATAAGTCCGATGGATTTAGATGCTAAACTTACGGTTAAATCATTAACGTTTACTAAATTGAAATCTCTTACGTGCTTTTGGTTGTCCGTATTTTTTACGTTCAACAACGCGTGGGTCACGTGTCAAGAAACCATTTGTTTTGAGTTTTGGGCGGTTTTCAATATCAATTTCACATAGTGCTCTTGATATACCTAAACGCAAAGCTTCTGCTTGTCCTTTAATCCCTCCACCATCAAGGTTTGCTTTTACATCGTATTTTCCTTCTAGTCCTAAAACTGAGAAAGGTTGTCCTACAATGTATTGCAACGTTAATGTTGGAAAATAAGTTTTTATATCGCGTCCGTTAATGGTTATATTACCACTTCCTTCGCTTACAAATACTCGTGCAATTGCAGCCTTACGTCTCCCGATTGTACTAATTTGTTCCATAACAATTACTTAATTTTTGATAAATCAATAGTTTGCGGGTTCTGTGCTTCTTGTTCGTGCTCTGTTCCAGCATAAACATAAAGGTTAGAAAATAATCGACGACCAAGTCTGTTTTTTGGAAGCATCCCTTTAATGGCATGTTCTAAAACGGCTCCTGGCCTTTTTGCTAAAAGCATGGATGCTTTTACTTCACGCTGTCCTCCTGGAAAACCTGTGTGGTGGATATACTTTTTTTGTTCCCACTTAGCGCCTGAAAAGCGAACTTTCCCTGCATTAATTACCACAACATTATCTCCGCAGTCCACGTGAGGTGTGTAATCTGGCCTATGTTTGCCTCGTAATACCAATGCGATTACTGAAGCTAAACGCCCTACTGTCTGATTCTCAGCATCTACCAATAC
>JAQVXQ010000223.1 GCA_028709085.1 Salinivirgaceae bacterium
CTGTAAGGTTCACTGTTTCTAGTAGATCCGATTCATAGTATTCCAATGTATATCCCGATAAGTTGGCGGGCAGATCACCCAGATTCATTATTTCGATATATTCGTCGTTAAAGTTTCCGTTGTATCCACGTCCGGCGATTTCAGAAATTATGATCATTGCGTCCGTAACTTCGCCTGTGGTAAGCGTGATAGTAGGAGCTCCCACTGTTTTGTAGTCAATGGAACTTCCATAATTGGTATATGGATAAATTGCGAAATTATAGGTGGTTTCAGGGGCTAGGTTAGCAAATGAAACGCTTTGAATGCCATAATTTACATTCTGAGCAAAATCGGAGTTGTAAATCGGATTCCCATCGGTAGGTGCTGTAATGGTTGACGTACTGGCAAGAATCAGGTATTGACTTGGAAGCGGTGTTCCTACGGCATCAGACCACGCTAAAGATACCGTTGTGGTGTTTGATGATGTTGATCTGAAATTAGAAACATGATTGGCAGGTTCAGCCAAAAATGGGGTAGATGAAGTTGTTACACCGTTTGAAAAATCACCGTCACTGTTTTTTGACCATATTTTATAATAGTAGGTTTGAGCCGAAAGGTTTGTATGTTCAAATGTTGTGTGTTGTCCTGATAAGAGAACCGTTCCATTTCCTGAAATTGTGTTGTTACTTTGTGGCGTTCCAAATGAGTTCGACGTGTTGTATGCTAATAGGATATCGTCGTTATTGTTGTTTAAAATCCAAATTAAACTAATTTGCGTGGCGCTGCTTGCATATGCTGTAACATTTTGAGGATCTAAAACATTGGATCCCTCTCCCCATATTTCAGCAACCCATTCTGGGTGATCCACAAATGGATTTCTATTATGTTGGTAATCACTGTATATTTTATTGTTTCTGTCAATTTCTTTTTGTGAAACTGGATCTTGTGTATGCCAATTAATCATCAAAATTTGAGTCCAAACCGATAAATTATTTCCACTAAACGACGCACCACTCCAACCAGAACAAACATCCATATATCGAGTTGCCATATAAAAGTAAATGCGAGCTATATCGCCTTTGTATTCATCGATGGGTTCAAATACGGTTGAAGAGTAACCCGGCGTTGTGCTTGTTCCCAATTTTCCTAATCCATACACAGTTCCATTTTCGCATTCTCCATATGGATAACTGCTACGGTAGCCATTCACTTTACCATCGGTAGGAAGTATGTGATAGATATCGGAATACATTGGCGAAGCGGAATTGAACCAACTTTGAGGAACGGTATGCTCGCGATTGTAACAATCGCAAATGTTTGAATAGTTTCCACATTGGTCGGAGCCAAAAGTCCAATCACACTCCGAGTAGATGTCCCACACTTTGCCATTTGGTTTTTTATCGGTGTTGCGATACGCATTCCATAATGCACTATATGATATTGATGTATGCCCATCAATAATATCATGTAACGCAGATCGTAAGGGTTCTCCTGAAAGCCCTTGTGCTGGATCATAGTACCCCGCAGGAGCTTGACCAATAAGTACCCAACTGGTCAGGATTAAAAATAAGAATATGAAAGTTTTCTTCATAATGATTTGATTTATAATTAATTAATACTGTTTTTTTTTTCTAAATTTGTGTTTGGCAACAATCCCTTATTGGCGGGTGATTCCCTGTTTTAATTGTAAATAAAGATTTGGATAATGTCGCTTATGTATGTGTCAAAAGCAAGGGTATATTGACAAAATTCGAGCCTTTTTACTAAAGCGATCGGGAATTTATGTGTAAATCCAATAAATAACCACAGGAACGACCGTTCCTATTACTACCAGATAGATCCCATGCTTTGCAAGTCCGTATTTGCCTTTCATCATAAACATTCCGGTAATGGCAAAAACAATTAATGAGATCGCAAAAATATCGCTAACCCAAGTCCATATTTGCTTAAAAGTGTTGCGATGAAGCCTATTCATTGGATAGATCAGGAATCTTCGCTGTAGTTTTTCAATTTCATAATGCCGATTTTCCGTATCTATTACAACAGAACCCGTTCCACCTGAAACGTCCAAGAAAACCTTTAGTTTATTGGGGCTTGGGTAGTAATGCTTTTTATAATCATCATGAATGTCGATGGTTTTTAGGATTTTATTAACATCCGATTTGCTCGCTTTATCAAGTTTTATATTGGATTGAATGATTCCAGAATGTCGGGTTATCGACAAATCGGGATTCCAATCCCCACGATGATTTAGCGCGATACCTGAAATCCCATAAATTATGCATAAGGCCACAAATAGATATCCCAACTCCCTATGAATCCAACGAAATGATTTTCTAATTTGCATTCTAACATTTTTAAAAGTCACAATGATAGTCATTATATTTCAATTTGCACATTACATGTTTTAATTTTAGTGACATTGACGGTCTTTATAGAAAAAAATAGATACCGTGTAGTCCTTGAGATAAATAGTTTTTCTATATTTGCCATTCGTTCAAAATAGTTCCCATTAATTATATAAAATTAACATAAAGAGTGGCTTTTTTAAAATTATGGGACTGAAAAAATAAGAAGCTGCACTTTAAACGTAAAACATAGACGAATGAAAAGAGAACTGACTGCTATTTTAATTGGCTTAGCCATGGTGTTGATGCCGGCAATGACAGCCGATGCTTGTACAAATTTCTTAGTAACAAAAGGTGCTTCTGTTGATGGCTCAACTATGGTTACTTATGCTGCCGATTCTCATTCTTTGTATGGAGAATTGTATCATTGGCCAGCTGCAACGTATAAGCCGGGAACCATGCTCAAAATTGTTGAGTGGGATACACAAACTTACTTAGGTGAAATTCCTCAAGCGCTCCAAACCTACAATGTGGTTGGAAACATGAACGAGTTTCAATTAATTATTGGTGAAACAACGTATGGAGGACGTGACGAATTAGTTGATTCCACAGGACTTATGGACTATGGAAGTTTGATTTATATTACCCTACAACGTGCGAAAAATGCGCGTGAAGCAATGAAAATAATGACCGATTTAGTTGCTGAATATGGATACCATAGTTCAGGCGAGTCGTTTTCTATTGTTGACCCCAATGAAGTGTGGATTTTAGAATTAATTGGTAAAGGTGTTGGCAACAAAGGAGCAGTTTGGGTTGCTCGTATGGTTCCAGACGGATATGTTTCAGCACATGCAAATCATGCTCGTATAACCACATTCCCATTTACAACAGAGAATAATTGGTTCGACGAAAATCAAACTACGTTCCACTCTGCAGACGTAATTTCCTTTGCACGTGAGAAAAATTATTTTTCAGGAAAAGACGAAGATTTTAGTTTCTCGGATGCATATGCACCCCTTGATTTTGGTGCAGCGCGCTTCTGCGAAATTCGCGTTTGGTCGTTCTTTAAATCCGTTAATAAAGAGATGTTAAAGCATCTAGATTATGCAAAAGGACATTTTGAAGTTAATGACCAAGGTATTGGAACCAACAGAATGCCTTTGTGGATTGTTCCAGAGAAAAAATTATCGGTTCAAGATTTAATGGAAGCAATGCGCGACCATTTAGAAGGTACCGAACTTGATATGCGTACCGATCTTGGGGCAGGTCCTTTTGGACTTCCATATCGCTTCCGTGGTTTGACATGGGAAGTTGATGGTGTTCAATATTGTAACGAACGAGCCACAGCAACACAGCAAACCGGATTTTCGTTCGTAGGACAAGCCCGTTCTTGGATGCCAAATGAAATTGGCGGAATCTTTTGGTTTGGCGTTGACGATGCTGCAACCTCAGTATATGTTCCAATGTATAGCTCAATTACCAATATCCCAACTACATTTAAAGTCGGTAACGGTAGTATGACGGAGTTTAGTGAAACTTCGGCTTTCTGGATTTTTAATCAAGTGTCAAATTTTGCTTATTTACGCTATAATTTGGTTGAGCCTGAAATTCGCAAAGTGATGAAAGAGGTGGACGACAAATTCATAGCTG
>JAQVXQ010000061.1 GCA_028709085.1 Salinivirgaceae bacterium
TACACCAATGGCACCGTAGTTTACAGCATCGTCGGCATCGGCAAAGAAGAATGGCGGTTGTAGAATTGCAGCGGGAAATGCTATTTCGTTGTTCAACGGATGGTAATAGGCATTCACCGTTTGTGGCGACATTGCCCACTCTGTT
This sequence comes from Salinivirgaceae bacterium, assembly GCA_028709085.1. Taxonomy (GTDB): domain Bacteria; phylum Bacteroidota; class Bacteroidia; order Bacteroidales; family Salinivirgaceae; genus JAAYQU01. Next base: position 146 of record JAQVXQ010000061.1, read on the forward strand.
TTGTCAACGGGTTTGTTAATTTTACTAATCATATCCTGGAAAAACCATCGACGCGCTCGGGTGATATTTGTAAAATAGCTGTCATGTTTAATTTCAAGCGATGTATAATCTTTCCACGTATCGGGATATCCAATTTTCACATTCATTGAGCTCAATTTATCTAGGGCTTTCTCTTTGGTTTCTTCGCTCATCCACTCCAGTTTTGCCATGCGCTCGCCAAAAGCCTCTTTTAGATTTCCAACCAATTCGAGCATTCGCTCTTTCGATTCCGGCGGGAAAAATTTCTTAACATAAATTTGACCAATAGCCTCGTCGAGTGTTGAGTTTACTGAGCCAAGAACTCGTTTCCATCGAGGTCGAATCTTCTCGCTTCCCGACATTGTTTTACCATAGAAATCAAAATCTTCGTTGATCAAATTGTCGCTCAAATAGTTGGCATTGGTTGTAATAATATTCCATTTTAAGAACCATTTCCAATCGTCGATGGGGGTATTTACCAGCACGCTATTAAAATTTTGAAAGAATGCTGGGTTTCCAACATTGAGCTCCTTAAGATCTGCCAGTCCAATATGTTGGAAAAAGGAATTGAAATTAAAATCAGGAGCTAGTTTTTGAACTTCTGTCATCTCCATTTTATTGTAACTGCGGATTGGATCGCGCATTTCAGTATTGGTGTATGCCTTTGATGCCAATTTTGTCTCAAGGTTCACAACAACTTGCGCTGCTTTATCGGCCACTTCATCATCAACTCCTGTATTTTGAAATTGACGACTAATATGCTTCTGATATTCGGTACGAATCTCAATGGTGCGGTCATCGTTTTCGAAATAGTAATCGCGATTTCCAAGTTTGTACCCTCCTTGATGCAATTGAGCAATCTGAAGGTCGGAGTTCATCCGGTCGGGCGAACCGTAGAAACTAAACATCGTTGAGATTCCATCGACGCGAAGTTTAACCGTTAACTGCTGTAGATCCTGAAGATTATTTATGGCATCAATTTGCTTAAAATAAGGGATTAACGGTGTAAAGCCTGCACTGTTGAGAGCCACGCTATCCATTCCGGTTTTAAACATATCGCCAATTTTTCGTTCTACCGTACCGGTTTTAAATTCTTGGCTCAACAATTCGTCAACAATGGAACGAACTTTCTTCTCGTTTTCATCTCGAAGTTCTGTAAACGTGTTGTAACTTGCTTTGTCTTCAGGAATTGGATTATTTTTCATCCAACCACCGTTGGCATATTGGTTGAAATCTTGAGCCGGATTGGCCGATAAATCAAGGTTTTTTGTATCGATAGCGTTATTTTCCATATTTGTTGAGCATCCTAAAAGTCCAAAAGTCAACAAAGATAACGCAATTAAAGAGGGGTTCTTCATAAAATAAATTTTTGTGTGATTTACTGACATCGAGTTCAATTCAACCGAACTGAACCGTACAATAGACATCAAAATAGAGTCCAATTCTTACACATATCTAAAAAACAACAAATTGCAATTACCTATTCCAATTATAAATGCCCAATTAATGTTCATTATCGGACACTCTTTACGCTCAATAAATCCGTTTCTCCGCAAAACAGCCCTGTTTATCAACACAATGGTTTGCTAAATTCTATTTTTCGACTTCGCTCAAAATGATCAGCATTTTAATATAAATAATCATCCCTGCTGTAAACATAGATGAGCATTATTTTGATTATCAGACAGCTATAAATTTTAACAAATCATTACCAACAAATATTTTGCAATAAATGAAGAATGACATTCCTTTGCAATTAAAATTTAAAAGGAAACCGTTTTAAACCAACATCACCAACCAAATTGTTATGAAAATCACTAACCTAATTCTATTATTAACACTGTTGACCACTCTATTGGTTGCAAATCCGGCCACGCCGAAACAAACTATTCGAGGAAGAGTAATGGACAAAAGCATGCGCGTAAGTTTACCCGGTGTAAATGTCATCCTGTTGGGAAGCAACCCTTTAGTTGGGACAGTTACCGACGAAAAGGGCTATTTTAGAATTGAGAACGTTGAAATTGGACGTATATCGTTAAAATTCAGCTATATAGGATACCACGATGTTACGTTAAGCAATCTAAATCTGCAAACTGGAAAGGAACTTTATCTAAATGTGGGTATGGAAGAGTCGGCTATCCAAGGCGAAGAGGTAGTAATTGTGGCTAAGGCCGACAAAACCGGTTCGGTAAACAAAATGGCCGTAGTAAGTGCCCGCAGTTTCACGGTCGAAGAGACCGAAAGATATGCAGGAAGTCGCGCCGATGTAGCGCGCATGGCATCGAACTATGCTGGAGTTTTGGGTGTTGACGACTCACGAAACGATATCATTATTCGGGGAAACTCGCCCATGGGACTTTTGTGGCGATTAGAAGGAGTTGATATTCCCAGTCCAAATCATTGGGGGATGTCCGGAACCACGGGAGGTCCGGTATGTATGCTAAATAACACTTTGCTGGAGAACTCCGATTTTATAACTGGTGCATTCCCTTCGGAGTACGGAAATGCAACATCGGGCGTATTTGATTTGCACATGCGCTCCGGGAATAACGAAAAATTTGAATTCTTGGCTCAAATTGGATTCAACGGATTTGAGTTGGGTGCCGAAGGTCCCATTAGCAAACGGAAACAGTCATCATTTTTAATTAACTATCGATATTCAACCTTAGGCGTATTCTCGAAATTAGGAATGGACTTTGGCACCATGGGCGTTCCGTTTTATCAAGATCTCTCGTTTAAACTAAACTTTCCCGACACAAAAATGGGAAATATTTCACTATTTGGACTCGGAGGAATTAGCACGATTAAAATCTGGGAAAGTGAGCGCGATACCACCGAAGAAGCTATTAATTTCTATGGTGGCGAAGGAATAGATATCACCAGTGGAACGGATATGGGCGTTGTAGGATTAACGCAAGTATATCACTTTTCGCCCACTCTATATTCAAAGCTGACCCTTTCGGCATCGTCACAAATTTCCATGACTGATGTGGACACCTTAACCCCAGTCACTCTTGCAAAAACAACCGTTTATGGCAGCCGCTATGTGGATAATAGAATTTCAGGATCTTATACTCTAAACAAGCGATTTAACTCCAAAAACACAACAAAAATTGGGCTCATTTATAAACAAATAATTGGCGATCTTAAAGACAGCATATTGCTAAACGATAATACCTTTCGTCCACAATACGATTTTGATGGCTCCACCGCTCTTTTACAAGCATTTGCACACCATCAGTATCGTCCAAGCGACAAAATATCCATGGGTTTCGGTGTTCATTATCAACAGTTTATGCATAATAATTCCTTTTCGATAGAACCCCGTTTGGGTGTAAAATATCGATTAAACGAACTCCACAGTTTTACTTTGGGGTATGGACTTCACAGTCAAATATCGCCCTTATTCTCCTATTTTTACATGGCAAAACTTGACGATGGAACATTGGTTAAAACAAACCCAGAATTGGGACTAACCAAGAGTCATCACTTTATTGGAGGTTACGATTTCAAAATCAATGAATTTACCCGCGCAAAGGTGGATACCTATTACCAGCGTATTTTCGATGCTCCCATCGATGCACACGAAAGCAACGCATATTCGACGCTGAACGATGGGGCTTCGTTTGTATTACAAACACCCGAATATCTTGCTAACAGGGGGAAAGGGAAAAACTATGGTATTGAGCTAACCATAGAACGATTTCTGAACAACGGATTTTATTTTCTAGCCACCGGATCGCTGTTTGATTCCAAATATACGGGAAGCGACAACATTGAACACAACACCGCATTCAACAGCAACTATGTTGTTAATGGATTAATTGGGAAAGAGTTTGTTTTTTCTGGCAACAAATCACGAAAAACACTTTCCATTGACATTAAAACGACCTATGCAGGAGGGAAACGAACAACGCCTTACGACTTGACGCTCAACACAACAACTGGCTTTTATGAGCGCAATTGGGACGAAACCAAAGCATTTTCCATAAAATTAACCGATTACACTAAAACAGATCTTAAAATTAGCTATAAAATAAGCGGTAGTCGTGTTTCCCAAGAGTGGGCGTTGGAATTCACAAACCTACTGAACAACAAAAATATACAGAGCGACCAGTTTAATAAACTAACCGGCAAAACCAATTATGTTTATCAAACGACATTTATGGTCATTCCACAATGGCGAATTTTGTTCTAGGAAACATCTCGCTATTGCCACCTACGACGAGGCTTTATTATTCATGAATTGTGACGAATTAAACCATTTCGTGTTGCACACCTACCGGCGCGCTAGATTCCTCCTAATTTGATCTTTCTACCGATGTTTGCCACCTACGGCGGCATAGTTAAATCCAAACTCAAGTGCCACCTACGGCGGCAGGTATTCGTGGCAAGTTGCAACAAACAGATTTATTTCGAATTATCCCGTCAATGCAAGCACAGTGAAGCAATATGTTGCTATTTAATTCGAAAGATCGCCACGAGCAACGCTCTGTCAATGACATGTTTTCGTATATTAATGGAAATCAAGGATTAACGGCTAAAGCCAAAACTGACGAACCGGTAATAACCCCAGCCTTCAGACTGGGGTTATTGATCGTTACTAGACTCCGGGCTTTAGCCCAATACTTCTTATTCGTCATTACATATTACGGATTTTTGAAAAATATTCACACTCGGAATGATGGGATACGCACTCCGTAGGATGTACAATAAACCAAACACAATGATATTTGAGGAATAGAATTTCAAATCCATATTCCAAGAAATGCCCAAACCTCCAAAGTTTTTACTATTTTTGACACTCAATAAAAAACAGTGTCACAATTAAATGATCGCGACAACGAATTAAAACAGATAACATGGTAACAAATTTCATTTTCACCGGATTTGGACACTCCGCCGGGAAATACTCAATATCAAATAAAGATCTATTTAAAGCTGTAAGGACAGGCCAATTAAAGGGATTTAACGAAGATTTAGTTTTACATAGTAAAAACTACAACGAGTATTTGTTGAAAAATCCTGACAGCGATCCTTTCGAATATTTTGTGGGTCATAAAATGGGATTTTATAAGCGACGACACGTCACTCCTTGGCCTCCCACAAGAGAGCATCAAGATATGGCGCAAAACTCTCTCGACCTGTTGGTTGAAGCTGTAAATATGGCTTTAAATGATGCTGATCTCCAGCCCGAATCCATTGATAGCTGGATCGTAAGCACGGTTTCGCCACACGAAACAGCCCCAGGAATGGCAGCAACTCTAAAATGTTACTTTGTGAACCCCGAAAACCAGTCCCCAGCCATGACTCTAACCAGTGGATGTGCGGGATTCAACAAAGGAATTCAACGAGCGATTGACCATTTTAAAGCCAATCCTGAGGTAAACAACGTTATGTTGGCGCATACGGAGACCATGTCGCACTTTCTGAATGAAAACAACAACTTTGTTGCCCATGCTACCTTTGCCGATGCTGCTGCCGCTATTATTATAAGTCGCAAAACGGCACTTAATTCTGAAGGCGTAATAAATCAAGTTAACTACCACGACATCAAAATGATAGACTCTGTAGGCGTGGATAAAAACTGGAATCTATATATGGACGGCGGACAAGTAAAAAAACGCGCGGTCATAAATATAACGAATGTTAGTAAAGAGATTTTAGAGAAAACAGACTGGAGTCTTGACGACCTAGACCTCGTTGTTCCACACCAAACTGGAAATGCCATTCTGCACACCGTTGCCCAAGAGTTGAGTTTACCAATGGAAAAACTGTACCAAGAGGCACAACATAAATATGGCAACATCTCGGGAGCAACCATTCCGTTGGCACTATCGATGCTTAAACACAGTGGAAAATTGCAAGAGGGAATGAAAATACTCTGTCCAACCGCAGGGGTTGGTGGAGAATATGGTGCTTTTTCGTATATCGTTCCAAAAGCATCAAAAAAGATAAAGAGCGAAAATCTACCCTTAAAAGGCAAAACTGCTCTCGTTCTTTTTTCCGATTCGAAACTAGGTGTTGAACTGTGCGACAAGATGCTACAATTGGGTTGCACCGTGGTTGCACATTCTAACCAAACCAATGAATGGTCGATGCATTTATTTCAACGACAACAATCCTATCCAGGGCTTATATTAAACGTTGAAACCCTAAATAGTGCCGAAAATGCCAACAAGTGGCTCGAAGACAATTTTGCCAACCAAAGTTTTGATTATCAAATAAATCTGTTCAGTGCTAAAGAGTCTATTTATGGAATATTGGATAACAACGATGTAATTCAATGGTCGTCATTAAACCAACATTTAAGTCGCAAACTGTTGTCAAAAACCAAATCAACGTGTATTATTTTAGGACATCCGTCGGAATTTGTAACCAGTTTGACCACGAATCCACTCAGTGAACTTTTTCTAGGTTGGCAAGGTTTAATGGGAAGTATGGCCGGCGAAGCCATTAGCAAAGGAGTTACCACCATTTGGTACACCCCCGGAATCTATGAAAAAATGACTGCTTACATGGATTCAAACATGAAAAACGCCTGTAAATCGCATTTAAACCAAAAATACTCGGGACTTATCACCGAGATTGTGGATAGAATTATAAAATCACTCTATTTATTGAAAGTTAAAGACACAAAAGATACCCACTTGGGCCCTTTAAAACATCGGGTGGAGCAATTTGCATTTCGAACTGCCTGTGAGGGAAATAAATAGGATACTAAATAAATCGGAATACCAATTTGTCGAGACGTTGCATTCAACGTCTCGACTATAAAATGCGTTGTTAACCTTTTTCTATTTATCTATATCATGTACCGTATTGCGTTGATTTTCAACATCATTACTTTTAGCTTTCTTCGATATTCATCATCAATAGGTTGTTTTCTTGGCGTTGTATCTCTTCGTTTTTCTGATTTAATTCAGTATTTAATTGTGACAAATCGTCGCGTTGTTTTGAAATTTGAATATTTTTCAGCTCTAATTCTATAGCAGAAGAGACGAGCTTATCTTTCATTTGAATCAGATCTATTTCAGATTTCTTAAATGATGTTATGTCAGTATCAATGGCAACAAAACATTGAATAGATCCATCGTTATTAAAGATGGGCGATAAGGTCGTTTGTATCCACATTTCCGATTTATCACTGCAAGGAACTTGCAACGAATAGGTTACCGATTCATGATGCTGAATACAACGTTCGATTTTGTGGCGTATTTCAGGATCAGAATCAATCCAAATAAGATATTTCCCACGTTCCTCAATAAATGTTTCAAGGGTATATCCATAAATTCGGGTAAATGCATCGTTTACCCAATCAATTTCGCCATTGGGTTTAATAATCATTATGGCATGAATTGTTTTCCCTGCAACAATTGACAGTTTACGTAACTCTTGTGCCTGTATCTCTATCTCCGTGTTTCGTTTCTTAATCTCTTCATTTTTTTGTTTTAACATTAAGTTCGTTTTCTGAACACGTTTATTATATCGTATTAGGATAATAACAAAACCAACAAATAGCAATGCAAAGGCAATCAAACTATATGAGATATTCCGTTGTTTAATTATATTTATTTCGTTCAATTCATTGGTTTTGGTCAACAACTCAATTTTTATTTGTTGCTGTTCCATGTCATATATTTGCTCCAATTTTGAAATATTTTGAGCATTCTCAATGGTAAATATTGAGTCGTAGTAATCGGTATAAAACCGTAGGTTTTTGTAGGCCATTTCATACTTTCCTTTTTCGCCATACAAATTCGACAATCCAACATAAGCATCTTTAATATCATACTTTACACCCAACTCTTTTGCCATTTCAATGGATCGCTTATAATAATCTTCTCCTTTTGCTAGATCATGCTGACATACATAACAATTAGCAAGCCTGTTTAAAGTATAGGTCATACTATAAAAATTGGAGGTTTCCTCACCCAACTTTAAGGCCTTATTGTAGTAATATATGGATTTAGGCAAATCTCCAAGTTTAAAGTACGAAGTTCCAACAGCCTGAAAATTAGCTATTCTAACGCTTGTATTTCCTGCATATCCTAGAATATCGAGCGATTTCTGATTGAGCACCAAGGCTCTTTCATAATCACCGAGCTCATCGTAGGTAGAACCTAAGTTTCTATAATAAATTGACATCCCGACACTGTCCTTCTGTTCGATGGAAATATCGAGTGCACGTTGCTGATATTCTATAGCCCGATCGTAAAATTGTTGAATGCGAAGGATATTACCTATTCCATTACTACAAAATGAGATGCCTCGTTTATCGTTCACCTTTTCGTAGTATTTCAAGGCTCTAAAATAGTAATCAATTGCTTTGTCGTAAATTCCCGTTTGTCGATAAAAACTACCCAGCCGATTATTACTGGCGGCTATCCCCTTTTCATATCCAATTTTTGAGGACAAATTAAAGGCTTTTGTGGCATACTCAAATACTTTTTGTGTGTTGTATTTTCGATATTGTAAAGCCAAATCAATCAGTAAATCTACTTTTGCCGAATCGTTTGGAACATAGGTTAGCTGTGACTCTAACTCTCTAATTTCTTGCGGAAGTTCATTTCCATGTATCGTTAATATATTTATAAATAAAAACGAACAAATAAGAATCCATAAACGGTTTTTCATTTACTTTAAATTAAACGACAATTTAAACAAATACTCAGTAAATACATACAAAAGGCACAAAAATAAATTCTATATTTGTTTTGGAGATGCGGATCTTCAAATATTACGACAATATATAAATAAACTGATTACTAACCTAAACTGTTAGGCTTTTATTTACCATTTTCATAGCATTATATGTGAAAACATAATAGTAATAATGGATACTAGACTCTTAATTAACGCTCAAAATCTATATAGCTCTACCAGATACTAAGGTGAATATAGAACCATATACAAAGGAACCAAGTGTGGAGGCGTTGCTTACAATGTCTCCACGTATTGTGTTAGAACAGTTTACGGTAGGCGTGGCAATAGGGTCTATTTCCCGATTTATCGTAATATTTCTGGTGATATTTTTCGGCCGAATAAAACTCCGTTGCTTCTGTAATTCGGGTGGCAACCTTAATTCCCTTCAAACGAAGAAGGTTGGCCAAATTGGTTGATACCGTTTTCTGAGCTCCTGAGGTGTAAAATATTTCAGACCGATATTGTGTACCAACATCGGGTCCTTGCCTATTAATTTGTGTTGGGTCGTGGGTTTCAAAAAACAACCGTGCCAAAACTTCAAACGATGTCTTGGAAGGATCAAATACAACTTTCACTGCCTCGGCATGCCCAGTGGTACCGGAGCAAACCTCATCGTAGGTCGGATTTTTTTTAACTCCCCCAATGTATCCCACAGTGGTTGAGATTACTCCGTCGGCTCTTTGCATGTAAAACTCGGTTCCCCAAAAACAACCCGATGCAAAATAGGCCACCTCAGTACGCTCTTTATTCATTATTATATCGGGCAAAACATCCCCTTGGGCAACAAACGAAAGCGATATTGAATTGACACAGTGTCTTGTATCTTTATTTGTAAACCCCTCTCCTTCAAAAACATGACCCAAATGGCCATTGCAATTTGAGCAAATAATTTCGGTTCGTTTTCCGTCGGAATCCAAAACACGTTTTACCATACCCGGTATTTCGTCGTCGAACGAGGGCCAACCGCAGTGCGCATCAAATTTAGTGTCCGATTTATACAACGGAGCATTACACTGCTTACAAATATAAGTTCCCTTCTCGGCATATTTCACAAATAAACCAGTATTGGGATACTCTGTTCCCTTATTAATTATTACACGTTGCTCCTCCGGGGTTAACGTGTTGTATTTTGGCAATTGTGCATTCATAACATTCGATATTAATATCATTAAAAATAAAAACATTCCGTATTTCCGTACCATTATTGAGTTCCTCCGTACTTTTTTAATCTAAAAAGATTCACAACCGCAAAATTTCCATTTGCAGTAATTGAGATCGTTTTATATTCACTAAAACAAGAAGATTGTAGGAAAGTTCAGATAGAATTGGGGAACGGTGATGGGTGATCGGTGATCTGTAATCAGTAAACGGTGAACGGTGATTGGTGATCAGTGATTGGGATTGAGGATTGGTTGGTTTTTTTCCGACTCAACAACTCGATAAATCAACAAATCATTGTAGATTTCGACTGTTTTGTACAAACGTTTTTGTAAATTTGTCAAACAAATAGGTGAGAGAATATAAAACGTCCTATCCACTCGAAAAAACAAACAGCGATGAAAGTTGATACGCAAACCCTAATTTTAGATACTCTGGCGCATAAGTCGATCATTAAACAGACGGTTTACAATAACACATTGGAGAGTTTTAAAATGCTCAAAAGTGTATGTAAGTATATTGCCCAAAACACGCGGAAATCGTTCCGTGGATCGGAGACAAAAATAACCGTTGAGTATCGCGAAAATGGTGCTTTTCAGGTTGAGTTGCATATTGCAGGCGATTTATTGGTTTTTGTAATGCATACCAATGTTTTTTTATTCGACCGAAGCAATCCAGTGTGGAAAACCCCAATATTAACCAAAGATCCTGATGCTGCGTATTGTGGAATGATAAACATCTACAACTTTTTGGCGGATTCATTCAAATACGACCGAGGCGAAGATATGGGCTATATGATTGGACGAATTTTCATTAACCGAAACATGAACTTTATGGTGGAGGGAAAACGTCAGTTGGGTGTTTTATACAACAACTTTGGGAACGAAATCATCGATAAGCGATCCATGCGCGACGTTATACAATCGGCAATTTTGTACTCCCTCGACTTCGATCTTTTAGTTCCACCCTACGACCAGGCGGCCATAGTAACGGTTGATCAAATGAAAATAAAAAACAGCTATGCCAACATGAAAACCGGCAAGCGTTTGGGCTTCAAATTTTATAACGAGAACGATCAATTATAATTAACCATAAAAACAACAATTATGCAAACAAGAACGCTATTTATAGCAGCAGCGGCTTCATTGGCAATGCTTTGGAGTTGTAGCGAAACAACAAAAACAAAGAATCCTATGCAGGAAAAAGTAGATCAATTTGCCCTAGTTGACCTTAAAAGTGACCTATCGCACTTAACTGTAAACCAAAAACAGATGTTGGTAAAACTAATTGAAGTGGGTGAAATTATGGAAGACCTTTTCTGGAAAGATGCATTTAACAAGGATCGTGAAACATTCTTAGCATCACTGCCCGATGAGGCGACTCGCCAATTTGCCCGTATCATGTATGGTCCTTGGAATCGAATGGAAGCCAACAAACCATTTGTGGACGGATATGGTAAAAAACCAGCCGGAGCAAACTACTATCCTGCCGACATTACTCTTGAAGAGTTTGAGGCGTGGGAAGAGCCCAACAAATTGGATTGGTACTCCTTAGTGCGTCGCGACGAGCAAGGAAAACTTATAATGATTCCATATCATGTTGCCTACAAAGAAGAGATTACCAGAGCAGCTACATTGCTTCGCGAAGCATCTGAAATGGCCGAAGACGAGGGATTTAAAAAATATCTGTCGCTGAGAGCCGAAGCGTTGGAAACCGATGATTACCTAGCTTCTGACATGGCGTGGATGGATATGAAAACAAACAAAATCGATTTTGTTGTTGGACCAATTGAAAGCTACGAAGATCAACTTGTGGGCGCAAGAGCAGCGCACAGTGCACAAATTCTGATTAAAGACCTTGAGTGGAGTGCTAAACTTGATCGTTTTGGCGAACTTCTTCCAAAATTACAAGCTTCGCTCCCTTGCGACGATAAATATAAGCAAGAGAAGGCTCACGCTGTAGCTAACATGTACGTTTACGACGTTGTTCTATATCGTGGCGACTGCAATGCAGGAAGTAAAAATATTGCCATTAACCTACCAAACGATCCTCGCGTTCATGCAGCAAAAGGAAGCCGAAAACTGCAACTTAAAAATGCAATGCAGGCAAAATTCGATAAAATCCTTCTTCCAATTTCCGATTTAGTGATCGATCCTTCGCAACGCAAACACGTTAAGTTTGACGCTTTTTTCGAAAACGTAATGTTCCACGAAGTGGGTCACGGCTTGGGTATCAAAGAGACGATCTCCGGAAAAGGAACCGTTCGCGATGCCATGAAAGACACCTACAGTTCAATTGAAGAGAACAAAGCTGATCTAATGGGTCTATTTATGGTTGCCAAACTAACCGAAATGGGCGAATATCCCGACAAAGATATTATGGATAACTACGTAACATTTATGGCCGGACTTTTCCGAAGTATTCGTTTTGGAGCTACCAGTGCACACGGTGTTGCTAACCTTATGCGTTTCAACTATTTTGCCGAATTAGGAGCGTTTACACGGGACGAAAAAGCAGGTACCTATAAAGTTAATTTCGATAAAATGACCTTAGCGTTGAACAACTTAATTAACGAAACCTTGACTATTCAAGGTGAAGGTGATTACGAAACCGCTAAAAAATGGATCGAAGAACGTGGTATCATGACCGAAGAGTTAAAGAATGACCTTGCCCGAATTAATTCAGCAGGTATTCCTGTCGATATTCAATTCAATCAAGGTGCAAAGGTATTGGGTTTATAAACCGAAATACATAACCACAAAAAAACTTCCCTTAGCCTTGGCTAAGGGAAGTTTTTTTTATCGTAGATTTACAAATCTTCTAAAATAATCAGACAAATGTTGAACTATGCGTTGCCGATTAATTTACACAGTTTCTGGTTTAAGACATCAATCTCGCTTAAAAAATCAGCCGTCATTGTTTTGTAACCATCTTTGCTTATTTCTTTCGCATTGATTAATTCCAGATATTTCATTTTCAATTCATAAACCTCTTCATAAATTGCTTGTGCCTCAAAATGGTTTTTATCCAAATTTAGCCCAACATATAATTCAATATCGTAATTTATTTCATCCACGATTTTATTTATGAACTTTTTAAGTTCTCTAACGCTTGCCATAATTTCTGTTATTTAGTTGTCTTATTTCGTAATAGCAATAATAGGAATAAATTTTTTATCATCCAAACTAAAAATACAATTGTCGTCACTTTAAAAATTTTAACCATAAGCAACTACTCGTAAAAACCAAATGCCGACATCAAAAAAATCATTAAAAATACAACCAATAAGGGCTTTTCAAACGGATTTTCACTACTCTGCATATTTTAGTTCAAAGGAGGATTTCATAAATTCCCTTCATCAAATTTCTCATTTTCAGTTCTATCGACAATGGCACAAACCAAACAATCGCCGGTAACATTAATCACTGTTCTGAACATATCCAACGGCCGATCGACAGCCAAAATTAGTGCCACTCCTGCTGCAGGAACGCCAATAGATTCCAATACTATGACCAACATAATTACGCCTGCACTTGGAACTCCTGCCGACCCTATCGACGCCAACGTTGCCGTTAATACAATGGTTAACTGTTGTAGAAAGGTAAGATCGAATCCAAAAATATTGGCAATAAAAACAGCAGCCACAGCCTGATAAAGAGAGGTTCCATCCATATTTACCGTAGCCCCAATGGGCAATACAAACGACACCACCGAGGGCCTTAGTTTCAATTCGTTTTCGCATTGCGCCATAGTAACAGGAAGCGTTGCCACACTGCTGCTGGTGGTAAAAGCAACCAACTGGGCTGGCAGTATGGCTCTTAGAAATTCCCCGTACTTCTTTTTAGCAATAAACCGTGCTGCCAGAGGATAGACCACCAACGCCAAAAACAGAAGTCCTACCATAACGGTTAATGCATACAATCCCAATGCTCCTAATAAATCGAGCGTTGAACTCACCGAATCGCCGGCCAATTCAACCAACATAGAGCCCAACAGAGCAAAAACGCCGTAAGGAGCATATTTCATGATAAGTTGTACCATGAGAATGAGCACATGATTGGTGGCATCGAAGAAATTAATAACCGATGCGGCCTTTTCGCGACCCACCATTACAACGGATATCCCAAACAGGAAGGCAAAGAAAATCACTTGCAACATATTCCGATTGTTGGCACTCGCTCCTATTATATTCTCGGGCACAATATCGACAAGCACTTGTAAGGGCGATTTGTCTTTCACCGAGGCATCGGTAATTACATCGCCAATTTGGTCTTGATACATCTCCTGCAGTTGTTCCCTACGGTCGGTTGGAAACGATTGTGCGGGTTTTATCAACCCCACGGCAAACAACCCTACACTGATGGCAATAACCGTTGTCGTTAAATACAAAGCCAACGTTTTATACCCCAAACGCGAAAGTTGAGAAATATTTGTCATGCTGGCTATTCCTTGAACCAACGACACAAAAATCAAGGGAATGGCAATTAATTTGAGGAGTCGAATAAAAATGGTTCCCCATGGTTTTATCCAGTCGTGGGTAAATTCCGAAATATCAAAATATATGGCCAACAAGCCATAAACAATTCCAAGAATAAGCCCAATAAAAATTTTAAGTTGCAACGATAGCTTTGGTAATTTCATAATCACAAATTCACTAAAAAATTCCTATTTTAAACAAATAACCCTCCATCAAAATTCCGCAGAAAATCAATCAAGGGCTAAAAGTAATAAATTTATCGATGGGTTTCACTGTTGTTTACTCGTATTGTGCCCTAAGGCTTCCATCCTAGCATTGCTAACCAACGGTGTTACTTGGAGCGACACCGATGGGAACTACAATCAGATACTTCGATGCCAAAGCGGCGTAATCCACAACCTCACATGAAAGAATGACAATGAAAAAGCTTCGAGAGCACTTCGACAAACTCAGAAACCATTTCAGCCGACAATAATCTCGAACAACAGAATAACTAGCAACAAATGCTTTTTACTGCCTACTATGCCATTGTACTGGGTCGATATGTGTCGAAAATAAGGCTGTGATGATTACAACTTTACTATTGGGTACAATTCGATAATGAATCATAAACGGATATTTAGATAAAGGCATACACCAAATATCGTCGTAGCGAACGGCAAAAGCAGAATAATTAGTTTTCAGAATATTTATTTGTTTGCCTAATTTTTTGAAAAATTTAACTCCTAACCCTGGTTGTTGAGAATTATAAAAATCGACAGCATTTTGAATATCAGCTAGTGCTTCCGGTTCAATATAGAGCTTAAACCTAGTTGACATATCAGGTTTTTATTGTCATTTTTGCTGTGTCCCATTCCAAAAGACGCGAAGGATTTTCCTTGGTAGCCGCTACTCGTTCCCTTACCACATTTTTATGCTCTTCGGGGATTAAAATATCCGCACTTTTCACTTTCACAAACGAGAGGTTGGTGAGTAACTCCATGAGAAAGGAGTATTTGTTGTCGGGAATTTCTATGGTAATGTGCTTCATAATTATTTCTCAAGTGTCTCAATGCAATACGCAAAAATAGGAAAAAAGTTGGAAAAAACAGACAATCCCGTTTTTTAAAAAGCAAAGCAATGTTATCCGGGAAAATAAATTTCTAGGAAAATTTAATAATATGGCTGCTCGGCAGTTCAAAGTATGTTGGTGATTTACAACCCCCTTCAGGATTTGGAATCCAGACGAATTTTTAACAATCTTCCTTTGGCATTTATACCCTGTAACCCTGCGAGGGTTTGGAACCCTCGCAGGGTTTAGTGGCAGTTAACCACTTGGCACATAACGCATTTAGCGGTTCTACAATAGTAGAAATTTTAAAAGTCGGTTAGACATATAATGGTAAACTCTTCTAATTTACATCTACAATAGTAGAAATTTTAAAAGTCGGTTAGACGATTCTGCTACAATGGGAACTGATCCAACTACAATAGTAGAAATTTTAAAAGTCGGTTAGACTTATCCATTCCGTGTTATGTGTAACTGATCTACAATAGTAGAAATTTTAAAAGTCGGTTAGACGAATTAATATCAACCGGACACCTATGATCTACAATAGTAGAAATTTTAAAAGTCGGTTAGACACGATGAACTTGGATTGCGAACACCTGAATCTACAATAGTAGAAATTTTAAAAGTCGGTTAGACATTTCTTTACATAAATGGAGCTCGGAATCTACAATAGTAGAAATTTTAAAAGTCGGTTAGACCTGCCCGGACGAGACCCAAACATGACCATCTACAATAGTAGAAATTTTAAAAGTCGGTTAGACTATTCTATTTTCATAATAATTTGTTTATC
>JAQVXQ010000002.1 GCA_028709085.1 Salinivirgaceae bacterium
AAACCGTCGAGATGCGAGCTTACCGATATGCGGCCACCCATAGTAATGTTGTTACCAAAGGCAATATGAATGGTTCCATATACTTTCTCATCCTCAAGAATGTGCCCGGTTAAAATAGCTTTATAGTTTGTACCTACTCCGAATTCAGCTACAGCGCGTGCATCGCGGCCAACTTTATCCAGGTTTTCTGCCAACTGTTTTGCCTGACGACCGCCGGTGATCTTCTCGGCATAGCCATTCACCACTTCAATAACGATAGGCTCTTCGATGATTCCAATTCCGGCCATTGATCCGTCAATAACTACCGTACCGTTTGATTGATCTTCCCATGGTGCAAGATATACTTCTCCTGAAGGAAGGTTTCCACTTTCGCCTTTTTCGCGCAAAACACCTTTACTTGGAAGGATATTACGACCTTCGACAGGCATATTAATATCGGTGCCTTTTTCGGTTACTACCCTAATGTTTTTAACACCAACGAGTTTGGCCGCAATGAAATCGGTTAGGGCAATAATTTTATCGTAGTCGGCATTCAAGCAGCGCACCATGGTATCGACGGTAATTCCAGGCATGGTTCCAACTCTAACACCCTCTTTCACAGCATTTCGGCGTGCATCGGTGTGGGTTAACGACTTTGCGGTTGGACAAACAACCACATCCACCTTTTTCATCATTTCTGCCACTTCGGCGGGTGGCTCTTCTCCATTAATTTCGCGAGACTTGATTTCAATTAAAATCGACTCTTTACAAAGATTTTTCCCTGCTTCGTGGAGCGATTGACCGATTTCGCGTTTAATTTCATCGGTAATAATTAACAATGTCTCTTCGGGTTTTATTCCCATACAGTCGCGCAATGCAATAATTGACGCTTTTTGAAGTTCGGTTTGATTTTGTGTCATTCTATAATAATTTTAGTTATTGTTTTGATAATCAGTAATATGAGAGCAGATAAATACTTTTTTTGAGGATTGAATGCTACTCTTTTTTATTTAGCACAAAATACGTCCTTTTTGTTGAAAACCCAAATTTGAAATGCATGGATACAAGTTCCATACTATATATTCCAGAGGGTCAAAAGTTCGATTTCCCTACTATCAATTTCACTCCTGATTATACGAATTGTGGTGGTTGGTTCGTTTCCTTTTGGATTTATGAAGAATCAAAGATTTATACACGATATTAATAATTGATCATGCGCAATGTTTAAATTTGAAGACTTAGTAAATGGTACTCATAGAAATAATTTTTAAAAGATTCTTTTGAAATGTAATTATGAGTCTAATTGTCTGCTATTTAGGTGCTTATATTCGGATTAAATAGCAGAGTAATTCTTTGTATCCATAGCGACAAAATACCAAAATAAATTTATTTATCTTTGTTCGTATAATATCACAAATCGAGTTTCGTATATTGAGTTCCCGTTATATAAAAAAGAATTAAATACCATGAGAAAAATATTGAAAATTGTTGGATTGGCCTTGATTTTTTCAACCTTATTTTCTACAAATAATAGGGTTCTGGCAAGTGATACCACTTCGGTAATTCAACTCTGTTTTCCCGATAACACATCGCCATTGAATAATGTAATATTGGCCAATTTAGCCCCTTCATTGCCCGTTGAAGGGGGGAAATCGTGCTTGAAATATAGCATTGACTTCATCCCTGAAATTTCAGTTGGAACGGTAAAAATGTATTATCGGAATGCAAAAGTTATAAATCCAGTTGTATTTCAACGATTTAGCCTTCGCGATCTGTTGCTCCCAATGTCTATTGTTGTTGATGTCGAGTTTATGGACAAATCGACGTTGGTCGAAAAACGCGAAGTGAAATTTACCTTGGAGCAGAGTGGTCTGTTTTACACATTTAATGTTCCAGTAGGTAAAAAAGTGACCGATGCAAAAGTAACAATAAGGAAAACTGAATTGGGACAAGAGATGCTCGATCGAATTGTTACACGCCAACAAGACATTGCCGATTATTATACTTCCGACGTGCAAATTAAACTGATGGAGGAGGAGTTGAAAAAAGTTGACTTCGACAACATTGAAAACATTGAACAGTTTCAGGAAATTACCCGAAAAGTGTTAAATGTTGCCAATCGCATTAGGGCTAAAAACTTGGATGAAAAGCTCTTTTTAAATGAAAACGATCCGTTGAAAATCCAGTCTCGTCTTCAATCATTATACCAGTTGGCACATGGTCATAAAGCGAAGTTAACAAAACAAACCGCCAATATTAACGAGGAGTATTATCGATTGGGAGTTGTTGAGTTGTCGAAAAAGAATGTCGATTCGGCGGTTGTTTATTTTAATCGAGCCATTGAAATCGAGCCACGCTATTCCATGCCATATGTTAAATTAGCTTCCATTGATTTAGCAAAATACAACGTTGGGAAAGCCATTGAGCGCATTTTGTTTATTGATAATGAGACCGATCATGATTCCTTGGCAAGGAGGGAAGCATCCGCTTTACTGTCAGAAATTGTGGCGGACATGACCGCCGACGCCCGATTACTTCGCCAGCAAGCCAATTTTACGGATGCACTTACGCAAATCGACTCTTGCTATGCTTTATGTAATCAAATAAGCTTTTTAAAATGCGACTCCAGAGTTGATGTTGAACGGAATGAAATTTATACAGCTCTGTTTATGCGCCGTCTCAAAGAAAACAGAGCCATTTTAGAGCAGAAAAAATATACTGAATTTATATCCAATTGTGATACTCTTTCTACTTATCAAACGAAAAATAAGGATTATCTGAACAATAGAGCTCTCTTTTTTGACCACCTTAATGATTCTTATAACTCGATGGTTAAGCACGGAGAGGAGATTATTAATGCAAATCCCGCTGGAGCTTTGGATGCGTTAATGGCATCGAAGCAAATTTGTACAAAATATACCGAGGTTGCTTGCAATCCAAAAGTGGAAGATTTAATTAATAGTGTGTTTGGGAAATTATACGAAAGTATGGTTGATGAGGCAGTGCTCCTTTTTAATGCGCAAAAAGTGAATCAAGCCGATAGTCTGCAACAAAAGGCACGTGGATATTGTGTTCAGCAAAAACTCACCTTGGTTGATAAGCATATTGCACTCATAAAAGAGATTAAACAGTACCGATATGGCGCCATAATGGAGGGTCTTGAAAAAGGAATATTCAACGGTTGTGTTGCGTTAAATATGGCCGATAGTGCCGTTCAGATGCGAAAGCAGTATGATTTGGAAACCGTTCAAAATGAATCGGAATTGGTTCGTAAAGCAGCATCGAGTTGTATCAACGGCACACTAGTTGAGGCGGAGAAATATCTGATTTCTAAACAGTTTCCCAATGTTGTAAACTCAATTAATTATGCGGAACATTTAGCTGCAACGTATAAAATTGAATTGGAATACGCTACAGCTACGCGGATTGCCGAAATCAAAGGATTACTGGAACAAGGAATATGTGGAGAGATAAAATTTAAGATTGATATTCAGCTCAATGCTGCTGATATTCATCAACGTGCATTGGAGTATCGTTATGCTATAATTGCGTTAAATAAAGCCAAGTTAATTGTGAAAGAGAATCCAAACTGCGGGTTTACATCCGATGATATTATCACCCGAATTGCATATTTACAAACGGCCGCCAATTATGAAAAAGAGTACGATGATATAATTTTCCACATTCAAAAACATAATTTTAGCAAAGCTATTGCGCAGACCATCATTTTAGAAACACAATACCCAGATTCGCTCTTGAGTGTTTATAAATTAAAATACCGATCGATTGTTAATTTTATTAAGGAATACAATTATGTTCCCTTTACACTTGGTGCTATTGAGTATTTGGCCGACCAAGGAGAAACTGAAATTGCACTTGAACTTATGTATTTTTTATACGAATTGGAGACATTGAGTCATTTAACCGATAGTGCACAAATAAAATTAGGACGTAGTTTGGCGAAGCGTGATGTTGCTCTCCAGAAAGAGGATGATTCTAAAATGGTTGTCTATCAATACGTTCGACACGATGAGAAATATTTTAAGAAACTTATAAACGCATATAAATCGCAATGGGCAAAATCTATAGCATCCTAATTTCACTAATTTTTCCGACAACTTTTCTTTTAGCACAAGACTCGATTTCAACATCGCTCCAATTGAAGGATACACCGTTAATAAAGTATAGTGAGTTGAATGTTGAGGCAGGAGTTGGGCTAGCAATGGTTTTTAATGACACCATAAGTCAAAAACTGGGTTCTTCGCCCATGCTTACTTTTCATTATCAAAATTTTTTTAACGATCGATTCATGTATTCGCTCTTTTTATCCCCAGTAGCGGTGCTTGTAACAACCAATGAAATGGCAACCGTTCGAGAACGATACTTTCAAATTGAAGCGGGAATTACTGGAAGTTATTCTCCCGTTAATAATTTGTGGATTTCAGGAGGAGTTGGATATGCCTATCGTCTGTACAAAGATTACAAAATTGGAGCAAACCCTTGGGAGAACACAAACTTCTCTCAACCCAATTTTTTCGTATTGGGATCGGCAGAATACTGGTTTCATACAAGTGCTGGAATCCGTGCAACCACTTATGCTAGCATGGAAGGGTACGGTTTTCGGGTTGGAATTTTTGCGAATTTCAACTTTTTATTAAAAAAACTACGAATAAAATAAAAATCAACGGGCTTCAATGTTACCACCAAAGTCAAATTCGTTTTTTAATTCATGGCTGAATATCGATTGTCCTTGTTAAATGCATGTGTTTTTAAGAATGCGGATCTTTTTGAAACTGTTTTTGGTATGGTTTCAGAGTACAATTATTAAAATAAAGCATGGCTTTCTCAAAACAAAAAAGAGAAAACCATGCTTAAGGTATCTATTTCTAATTTACCAAGATATCATCCCACGCATGTAATTTGCATTATACATTCTGATTTGTTTAGAATTTATAGGCAATGCCGACACCTAAAATCTCTTTGAATTGTATTTTTGGTCCCGAGATAGAACCATCCTCGTTTTTATAGGTAATGTCGTCGTCGTAAATAAGATGCGTTGAAAGATTTACATTCAGAAACTTATTTATTTTAAAAACAAGTTGGGTCTCCCAGTTAACATCAATGCACTCAGGATTTTTTAAGTAATTGGAGAACAGGTCAAGTTTTGTTGTAAACGACACGTTTTTCAACCATTCATTTTTGAAATCACCCTTTGAATAAATAATTCGAATGTAACCCCCAACCTCAGACTTTGTGTTTTTTCCATCTTTAGTTTTTGTCATTGTCGAATCAGCATTCATTACATATTCAGCCGGATCAACCCCAAAAGAACCCTCATCGGCTAACCGTTGATTGTTTACCCATGTGAATTTACTGGTAATAGGTGCCGCAAAGACACTAAAATAGTCATTGGGTTTATAGTCCATACCAACAGCACTAATTAAATACGCCGGTGCCCAAAACCCGGAAATGGAAATGGAGTCATTTGGATAGTTATATCCGTTGGTCATCTGCGTTTTCGCATTCACTAGGGCTGAGTAATAAAATCTGGTAAACGCTTTTCGTCCGTATTTAGATAAAAGGTCAATTTTATCATCTGTTTTCATAAAAGAGTTGTTTTCATCTCCTTGTTTTAAAATCCCATAGCCAATGTCGAGACTGTTTGTCCAACTATCTTTTTTATTTTTATAGTTAGCAAAAAGACTTGCCATTCCAGTAATGCTAAACGACTCTTCGCCTCCTGCAGCCCAGTTTGTCAACGATGTTTGATTAAGGTTTGCGCCCAGAACCCCACCATATTTCCAACCGGTAATTGAATCGTTGCTTCTTTTCTTCAATAGTGCTTCCGCCTCCAATACCTGTGCTGACACAATACTAGTCGAAAATAGAAGAACAAACGTGATTAGTTTAATTTTCATAATTCTCTTTATTTTATTTGTTTATTTATGTTGAATTAACATGTGCAATTTGTGAAAATATTGGAATCTATATTTTCCGGCATTAATAATCAGTCGCAAAAATAATCAAAATAGTCGAAATTGCTTATTCATTGAATAAAATTTGCTCGACTCTGATTTGTGAGTATTGTTTGCAAACATCTTGAAAAGTAAAATTACCATTAATTGCAGTGTGCATTATGAAAATGTAAATACACTTTCTATAAAACATAGTTCTCATTCTACAATTTGAAAAATTGTTTTACCTTTGTCTTTCGGACTTCCTTTGTCTTTCGGACTTAATGAAACGGTATGTTTTGGTTTGAATTATAGTTTTGAATTCACTGAATATATAGTTCATTGAGAGGAAAATAACAAATTAAACCTAACTAAATAAAATGGTTGTATGAAAACAAACAAATTTTTATCGTTGCTATTCGTAGCTTCATTCGTTCTTTTTTCTTGTCAAGATCAAAGTTCCACAAAATCGATCGACGATGGGGTTATTGTAAACCCTGAGACAAACGAAATATCGTTATCCAACACTACGGATGAAGCGGTTACGTTAACCTACGCTTTTAAAAAAGGAGTAAAAGTTGAGAATGTTTATACTATAAACATGGAATATGAAATGATGGGACAAAAAATGCCTAGTGGCATTATTATGGAAGGATCATTTGAAATACTAGATGTAGATAGTGAAGGTTCTGCTGATATAAAATATGCGATCACATCTATGAAGATGGATATGGCAGCTCAAGGGTTGAATTTTGATTCAAAAGACGATAAATATAAAAGTAACCTACAATTCGCTCCTTTGTATAAGATTATAGATAAAAGTATTATTACAAAGATTAAAAATAATGGGGAAGTCCTTGGAGCCGATTATTCTGAGATTATGGCTGAAATGGGCGATGAGTTTGAAGCTTTAAAACCACAATTTGAGCAGAATGTAAATCAATTTAGTCAAAGTTCATTTCCTTTCTTAACCGACAAACCAGTTAAAGCGGGTGATAAGTATGAAGGGGATGTAATAGATCAATCCATTTCGGGAATAAATGTTAAAACAGCTAATGCATATACTGTAAGATCAATTTCTGAAGATAAGTCTAAAGTTATATTGGAAATGGATGCTACCATGGAGTTAAATGTGGTCGAGGCTCTTATGGGCATGGAAGTATCCATGAATGAAGGTACAATTAAAGGTTGGCTTTTGTTGGACTTGTCGCAAGGCTTAGTCGTTAAATCAGCGTTAAAATCAACTCTTGATTTTACCACAGAAATGCAAGGACAGAAAAATGATATGGTGATTGTGACGGATATGATAATGAATATTAAATAGGTATTTATTTTTCAATCCAAAATACTGGAGTTTTTTTGAGGCTGTCTGGATATAGATTAATTGTTTTCACATTGATTTTTAATATTTTCAGACAGCTTCTTTTAATTAATAGGTAAAGACATGAATAATTTAAAAATTGGAATTTTAGGATCAGGAAGTTGGGCTACAGCTATTATTAAAATACTTCAGATGAATAAAATTCCTGTTTGGTGGTATGTTAGGAATGAAGAGGTAATTGAGCATATTAAGCTTTATGGAGCCAATCCAAAATATCTAACTTCTGCCGATTTGAATGCAGATCTGTTAACCATGTCAACCAGCATTGACGAAGTGGCAGAGAACTCTAATATTTTAATACTTGCCATTCCTTCCGCCTTTTTGCGCGAAGCCATTGAGCATATCTCTGTCGACATTAGCCATAAATACTTCATAACCACTATCAAAGGGCTTATTCCGCGTGAAAACCTTTTGATTTCCGATTATCTTAAAAAGTATCTAAATGTTCCAGCATCTCAAATTGCTTGTATTGTGGGACCTTGTCACGCCGAAGAGGTGGCACAAGAACGTTTGTCCTATCTCACTGTTGCTGGTTCAAACCCCGAATTAAACAGTTTCTTAACTACCTGTTTGCATTGTAGGTTTATAGAAACAGTAGTAAGCCCCGACATTGATGGAGCCGAGTATGCTTCTGTAATGAAAAATATTTATGCCGTGGCAGCAGGAGTAAGCCATGGACTCGGATATGGCGACAACTATATGGCCGTGTTGATATCCAATGCCGCCCAAGAGATGGAACGATTTTTAAAAGTTCTAATTCCCGCTGAGCGCGACATTAAAGATTCAGCATACTTAGGCGATTTATTGGTTACCTCGTATTCGCAATTTAGTAGAAATCGTACTTTTGGAAGTCTTATAGGTAAGGGGCACTCAGTAAGAGCTGCACAAGCAGAGATGCTGATGATTGCCGAAGGATACTATGCCGCACAATCCATATTTGAAATAAACCAAACAGCAAAGGCATCCATTCCAATTGTTGATGCAATATACAGTATTTTATATAAACGAGAAAACCCAGGCAGAGCATTCTCACGATTAAATAAACTTTTGCGTTAGGCTTTTATGATTTCAATGTAATCTTGAAGAATAAATTTTTGCTGGTCCCAGAACTATCAGGTATCCTGTAATTCCCATATTAATAGGGAGTTATTAAATAACGTTAACATGAAAATCCCATGTGTTTTTGACTTTCATTTGAAAAATCTAAATAACTACAATTGTTTATGATATCATCTAAGACGATACTTCTTGTTTGCTATGGGTTATTAATCAACGAAAATCGCAAGAATAGCGAAAAAGTATGGTACGACATGTACTTATTTTGATATTTTAGCTTTACATTTGGAACTTATATAGGGATATAGCTAGTAAAACAGGGGAAGTCTGCAAAATCATCTCAAAAAAGCTTTGTGAAAAGAATTATAATTTTCATATATCTAATTTCTATTAGTGCATTTAGCGTTGGTCAACAATGGAGAGAAATTAATGATCTCGATAATGAAGCTACAATGTATATGTATGAACATCAGTATTTAAAATCGGCCGAGCTATTTGAAATAGCATTATCGAAACTTCCACAAAGCGATAATTTTAAATACAAGGCAGGGTTATCTTATTACAAATCCATCGATAGTATTAATCGAGCAATTTCTTATTTTGAAGAGGCATCTAAAAACATGGCCACAGCAGGATTATACAACTATAATTCTGTTAAAGAGTTACGAGCTCCCATTGATGTGTTGTTCTTTTTAGCACGTTCCTACCAAGCTATAGGAAAATATCAAAAAGCCGAAGCTGTATTTCACGATTTCAAATCCAAAACTTTTGAAGAAGATGAGTTAAAACTCATGGCCGATCAGCAAATTAGGAATATGAAATTTGCCGAATTAAGTAAGAAAAACCCCATAAATGTTAAATTTGAATCTATTGGAGATCATATAAATAATGAACTGCCAAATTATAATGCCGTTTTTTCCGGCGACGGATATACCATGGCATACACATCGTCAACCGATGATGGATTAAAAGTTTTTATTGCTCTGAAAGTAAAAAGTGGATGGGGCAATCCAAAAGATATAACCTGGGATATTGGCAGTGGATATTTAAAAACCGCATGGCTCTCTTATGACGGTAAAACACTCTATCTTATTGAAGATAATATGCAACAATTGATTATGGTTTCGCATTTTGAAAATGGAGTGTGGGGAGTGGCAAAAAAAATGAAGAAACCCATTAATGGCAGAGGGAACCAAGCGAGTGTTACAGTGACTAATGATGGACAAAAAATTTATTTCACTAGCAATTGCGAAGGTGGAGTAGGTGGATATGATATTTATTTTAGCAAGAAAAACGTTAAGGGTAAATGGGATGAGCCCGTAAACATGGGCCCATTTATAAACACCCCATTAAATGAGGAGTTCGTTGCGCTCTCGCCTTCGGAAAATAAACTTTATTTTAGTTCCGAAGGGTATGAAAATATTGGTGGCAGCGATATCTTTGAATGGGAAATTGGATCCGAAGATGGCCCCCAAAATATAGGATTCCCAATTAATAATGCCTTTAATAATATTTTCTTTCACCCCATAGATGAAAACACGGCCGTATTTAATGATATAAGATCTGAGGGGAAAGGACAGTTGGATATTTACAAGGCTACATTTGAACGGTCATATAAATTAATAAGTGAGGTGTTTATTAATAAGGATTCAAATTTATTGGTCGATATTGCAGTGAAAAACGATTCTGATTCAACATTCCTTTTACAATTGGACCAAAATTCTTCGGGGAGAATAAATATTGGCAGTGTACCAGCTGGGAATTACACCATTACGTTCACAGGAAATGAAATTTCTCCACATGTTGAAAAAATATCCATTGAAGAATCCAACCCTAAGAGTGATATTGTGTTTTTTGTCAATTTGCAAAGTAATAAACCCATTGAGGAGCTTATTGCAGAGGTTGAAAAGGAATCCGAAATCGTGAATACATCTTTTGTAATTACGCCTGCTGAACAAGAACCAACAATTACTCAGGTGTCAGAAGTTAAAATGTCAGAATCCATTGAAGTTAAAGCAGCCGTGCCTGAGAAAAAACCAATGTCTGTGGTTCAGACTGTTGTTGAGGAAAAATCAACTATTTATAAGGCAGATAAAACGCCAGAGCCTAAAAAGTCCGACGTCTATGTCGAACGAACGAAACATGAGAATAGCAATGCTGTTGCAACTCCCAAAATATCAATTCCAAAGCAAAGCAAGAATGCTACTGGAACCTACACCATCCAATTTATGGCGCTTGATCTCCCCATTTCATTGCAAGAAGTTACACATATGGGAAATGTTCATATTTTTGCTTGCCCCGAAGGACTTTATCGATATACTACGGGTTTATTTGAAAGTAAAGAGTCGGCATTCGAGATGTTAAGGAATGTCCAGGTCTCTTATCCACAGGCTTTTATATGCACTATTCCTTTAAAAGGGAAATATGTTATTCAATGTTTGGCACTGAAAAAGCCAAAAGAGATTTTAAATGTTATTGAAGAACGTATCGATATTAGCATGATGCATGGAGCCGATGATTATTACCGATATTTTATTGGCGGTTTCGAAACAATTGAGAAAGCGAAATTGGAACTTTCCAAAGTTCATGAAAAGGGTTATTTCAGTGCCTATGTTCGCCAAATCCCCAAATAATTTAATCAATTTGTATTATATTTGTTCTTTCTAAAATTGTTGTATCCTTTAAATTTCATTTTTTGCAAAGCTCTCAACTATTAGCACGCCATCAAATTGACGATCAGGTATGGGATCAGACTATAACTGACTCTATAAATCGACGTATTTATGGGTATACCTGGTATCTTGATGCAGTTACCGATGGGAAATGGAGTGCGCTGATTATCGGAAATTATGATTTTATAATGCCATTAGTGCATCGTTCGAAATGCGGAATATCCTACATTTACCAGCCTTTTATTACTCAACAACTGGGAGTTTTTGGGCTCCAACAATGTACAGGGAAGGTGCTCGGTTTATTTTTGAAATCGATACCATGGAAATATCACATTGTTGATATGAATATTATGGAGTGCAAAAATTCAATTTCCAGATTTTTTATTCAAAAACGTCAGAACCATATCATCGATTTGAGCCCATCGTATCAGGCTATTTCAAAAAACTACAATAGAAATACGCGTAGAAATATCAAGAGTGCCACCGATGCATCGTTAACCATTAATTTAGGAATTGATACACAGCAGTTTATCGATTTCCAGAGCCAATGGGAACCAGGCGATTTTACCGCACCCAACCGACACCATGTTGAGCAGCTTGTAACTGCAGCTACGGGAAATGCCGATGTTATTGTTGGAGGAGTTTTTGACGGAAGTGAATTAGTAGCAACTGGTTTGTTTATTATTGATAATCAGAGAGTTTGGTTTTTATTGTGTGCTTCCAATGAGAAAGGGAAGGATAAAAAAGCCATGTTTTTTTTAATTGACCATATCCTACAACGTTATGCTACCAATGCATTGATTTTTGATTTTACGGGCTCTAATATCCCATCCATTATTCAACGAAATCATGGTTTTGGAGCTGTTATTGAAAATTTTTATTATATCCGTCGAAAGTCACTATTAAGTAAAATCAAATCGCTTTTGTAAACTTCACTTATAAATATAAAAGTTGTGTTCTATAAGCATTGTTAGAACACAACTTTTCCTATTTTGAAAATATCTTTTAAAACTTGTTAACCACATTTCTGATGGCAACCAAACGGGTTAACATGTCATTTATCAGATCAAGTCTTAACATGTTTGCACCATCACTTTTGGCTATTTTAGGATCCGGGTGTGTTTCAATAAACAAACCATTGGTACCAACAGCTACGGCTGCCCGGGCAATGGTTTCAATTAAATCGGGACGTCCACCAGTTACGCCGCTTGAAGTGTTTGGTTGTTGCAAGGAGTGCGTTACATCAACAATTACAGGGAATCCCAACGCTTGCATTGTTGGGATACTTCGCATATCAACAATTAAATCATGGTATCCAAAGGAGGAGCCTCTTTCGGTGAACATGATTTGGCGATTCCCAGCATCAATAATTTTTTGCGCTGCAAATTGCATGGCTTCTGGAGCTAAAAATTGTCCTTTTTTAATATTTACCATTTTATGTGTTTGTGCTGCCGCAACTAAAATATCGGTCTGACGACATAAAAAAGCAGGAATTTGCAGAATATCAGCCACTTGTGCCGCCATTTTTGCCTCCTCGGGGAGATGAATGTCGGTTACAATGGGGAGTTCGAGTTCCTTTTTTACTTTTTCTAAAATTTTAAGAGCCTCCTGATCGCCCAAACCCATAAAGCTGTCCATTCTCGATCGATTTGCTTTTCGATACGATGATTTGAAAACAAACGGAATCTTAAGATTGTCGGATATTTTCTTTAAGTATTCGGCTGTTTTCATCGTTATGTCGAGACTTTCAACAACACAAGGACCAGCTAGAAGAAAGAAATTATTCTCTTTTAGATGTTTAACATTCGGAATTGTATTGAGCATGTTTTATTATTGTTTTAGATTTTATACCGATTTTATTTCACGAAGAGCTTGCAGCGTGAGCCCTAATTTGTAAAAATCGAACAGACGCATTTTAGGATCGTTGCTGTGTAGATTTTTCTCGATATTGTTGCGCATTAGATTGAAACAGAGTAGGGTAAGTCCGCGAATTCCAAATTTATTGAATTTTTGAGTTGTTTTAAGCAATCGAACTGTTGAGGCAAAATCCGACGGATAATCAAGCCTGCGCCAAAGTGCCACTAAATTTTCGATGCCTACTTTTGTTTTGAACAGAAACTCTTTAGATGTTTCAATTCCGCCGTGCATTAACGCATTATCGATATGAATAATAGGATAACGAAGTTTACGAATTTGATACCCAAATTTTGTATCCTCATGACCATATCCAACAATTTGTTCGTCAAAGGGATTGTCAATCATTAACTGCTTGGGAATAAGTACATTCCCTGTCATAAATGATCGATATGGGTATATTTGACGTTGGTCGGCTGGAATACTCTCTCTCAGATGCCCATATTTCCAACGAAGCGCAAACGACGATCCCGGAAGCTCTTTTTGATAGGCAATTCCGCCTACAATAACACTTTCATTGCGATGTAGATTGTAATACTTTTGCAAATAATCACTGTTGATCACTTGCATATCACCATCCATAAACAAAATTGCGGTTCCTTCGCTCTCTAAAGCAAGTTTATTGCGGATGGCCGCTCTGCCAATATTTCTTTGTAACTCGTTGTAGATAACATGTTTGAAACCGGCAACAATTCGGTTCTCTTTTCTGTAATCCAGATGAGAACGATCATCGTAAACACGGATCTCTACATCTAAATTATCGTCAACCGCTTGTTTGGATAAATTGGAAACTAAGTCTCGAATGTCGGTATTGAAAACAGGAATACAAACTGAAAGCATATCTCATATTTTTTACTAAAGTAGCAAGATTTTTCTTAAGATTGGATAAATTGATCATTAAATATGGAGACGAATTTTAATCTGTTCATTAATAATGAGTTGAGTGACACTCAATAAGGTATTGGAAATTGCTTTACGGAAAAGTCAAGCCCTAATTGTGATTGGTAATCAGTGATAAATGAAAATACCCGGTTTTTTTATTTCAACATTTCAATAACGCAACATTTCAATAACGCCCCATTTCAAGAAAAATGCCGAGAACTTTACATGAATTGTTTTACCGATAACAATTTTATTAACTTCGCATTTCAAAAATAGTTTTCCCATGATTCACGACGATTTTCGATTTAAAGGTCAACGTTTACAGCTTGTGCGGTCGCTGCAACAAAAAGGAATTACCGATAAAAATGTTTTAGAGGCAATTCATGCTGTGCCACGACACGCTTTTTTTGATGTTGCATTGATTGATTATGCCTATGTCGATAAAGCGTACCCCATTGCGGCTGGACAGACTATAAGTCAGCCTTATACGGTGGCATTTCAGTCTCAATTGTTAGAAATTGAGAAAGGAGATAAGGTTTTGGAAATTGGAACCGGTTCGGGATATCAAGCGGCTATATTGGCGAAAATGGGAGCTAGGGTCTATTCCATTGAACGACAGCGCGATTTGTTTAAAAAGTCGGAACGAATTTTTCTTCAACTTGGCTACAATGTGAAAACTTTTTATGGAGATGGTTATAAGGGCAAACCTACCTATGGACCATTTAAAAAGATTATTGTTACCTGTGGTGCGCCTTTTTTACCGGATGCGCTGAAGTCGCAAGTCGAAATCGGAGGATGCATTGTTATTCCAGTGGATAATGGAGCGTCACAAATAATGAAACGATTTATTCGACTATCCGAAGATGAGTATAAAGAAGAGGATCATGGTGCATTCTCTTTTGTTCCAATGATTGATGGAATAGAATAAGAAACAAACGAGTTGCAGAATTATATATCCTGATATTCAATCAATTATAGGTTTTTTTTCTTCTTTAGATCCGATGCGTATCAATGGAAAATATTGCTATAGCTTGGTTTTAAATTCCACGGAATGCGCCATAATCGAAAAGCGTTATATGGTCTCCTTACGGCAGGTTACGCCATTTTTTATTAGCCATCTTTCTCGATATTCATCCCCAAAATAGCATTTATAGTTCATCAAAAATCAGATTAATTGGGCATTCTACAATTCAAAGTATTTGATTATAGGCATAGTCCAATGCTTCTTTTATGCTCCTATGAGGAGGAACTTTGACAGCGTATTTAAAAAGCCCTAAGTAATTGTTAAATAACAATTTAGGGCTTTTTATAGAAATTGCAATAGTAAGTCTTAACAGCGTTCTATTTCAAGTTTCACATCGAACCTTAAAAGGAGGAAGCTGAAAAATTAATTAACAATTAGTTTTTGTTGGGCGATGCCATGCTTTGTTTCTAAATGTAGGATATAAATACCAACCGTGAGTTTTCCGGATTGACTGTTGTAGGCGTTCCATTCGCACGTGTTTGCCCCTCCTTCGCTAAATCCGGATGCCAATGTTGCAGCTTGTTTCCCTTGAATATCATACAATTTTAATGCGTATTCTTCAGAAGATGCCATGAAATATTCAATGGTTATTTTTTGATGGTTTGAAAGCACCGGATTCGGATATATAGAACGTAAGATTCCAGAATTGACTGTTTGATAGGTTGTTGGGTCAATGCCTACAATTTGATCTAGATTTAGTTTGTATGCCGAATTTCCATAGGTTCCTGCTAAAAGAGTTCTTGTTGGACGATGAATTTTCATGTCGTAAATGGGAACATTAGGCATTCCCTGCATTAGGCTCGACCAACTTTCTCCTCCATTTTGGGTTATGAAAACACCCACATCAGTACCAATAATCAGTCGATTTTGACTGTCAGGATCTGCTACAAGAACGTTTACCGGTAGTTCGGGTAGATTACCGCCAATGGAATTCCACGTTTGCCCAAGGTTTTCCGATTTATAAACGTAGGCGTGTGCTTCGTTCCAACGGAATCCCGATACGGTTGCATATATTGTATTGTTTTCAAATGGATCGAAGGCAACTCTGGTAACCCATCGATTTGGTATGCCTTCGGAAATGTCAACCCAACTATTGCCTCCATCGTTGGAAATGTGTACGCGACCGTCGTCGGATCCGGCAAGCAGATAATTTGGATTTAGTGCTGAAATCGCAAGTGTTGTAATGGTGCTAAAACCACTCGAAGTCAGATTCCTTGTTAAATCATCGCTGATTGGTGTCCAAGTGTCGCCTCTATTTGTTGTTTTCCATACTCGGTATGTGCCAAAGTAAAGGGTTTCGGGAGTGGTAGGGTGCATTACGTAAGGTGACGACCAGTTTGTTCGATCGTTATACCATGCTACAATGCTGGAGAAATAATCGCCTCCATCGTCGGAGCGGTGCAGTTGTCCATTTTGGTATTCGGCGTAGATAATATCGGAGTTTGTGTAGTCAACCATAGCTTGAAATCCATCGCCGCCCAGCATTACTTCCCAATCGTCGAGCGCTCCAGTAGCTGTACGAATAGAGCTATTGTCTTGCGTTCCGCCCACTAATCGATTTGGTTGCAAATAGTCAAAGTCGATGGAGTAGAACTGTGTTAACGGTAAATTATTGATTTTTGTCCACGACGTTCCAAAGTTAGTACTAGTGTATAATCCACCATCGTTTCCATTGATAATCAAGCCAGTAGTTGGGTTTATATACATTGCATGATGATCGACGTAGATTTCGTCCATATTGTAATATCCGGCTAGTTGATCATAACTATTTCCTCCATTTGATGATGTGTAAAGATCAACACCCATCATATATATACGGTTGTCATTTGTTGGATCTATGCGGATTTGCCCAAAATACCATCCAAAAGTGCTGTTCATTGAACTGATATTTTCGTCGTTTGTTTGTTGCCAATTTTCACCTCCATTGATAGTTTTATATACTTTCGCATAAAGGTTGGAGCCATTTTTTACGTCGATAAAAGCATATACAATTTCAGAATTATTTTGGGCTATTGCCAAACCAATGCGTCCTTTCATTTCGCCATTGGGCAATCCTTCGGTGAGCAGTGTCCAGTTATTGCCACCATCCATTGTTTTGTAGATTCCCGAGGATGCGCCATGCGATCGTCGGTGGATTAAACCTCGTTGCCGTTCCCACATCGACGCATATAAAATATCGGGATTGGTAGGATGCTGAACGATATCGACCGCTGCTGTGGAGTCGTTAACAAAAAGTACTTGTTCCCACTGTTCGCCACCATCGGTGCTGCGGTAAATTCCACGTGTTTCATTGGGTCCAAAAAGCGTTCCACAGGCTGCTGCATAAATCCGATTGCTGTTGCTATGATCAATTAAAACTCGACCAAAATAGGCCGATTGTTCTAAACCCAAATGTTGCCAGCTTTCACCACCATCGATGGTTTTGTAAATTCCATTTCCAATAAAACTTTGACTCGATGAGTTTGCTTCTCCAGTGCCAGCGTATAAAATGTCTGTATTGGAAGGATCAATGGCCAATGCGCCAATCGAAATTACAGGAACATCGGTAAAGACATGTTGCCAGTTTGCTCCAGCATCGGTTGTTTTGAAAATTCCTCCTGTGGCTGCACCAATGTACCACGTATCCGTAGAATTTGGATCTACAACGATGTCGGTAATGCGGCCTCCAATGTTGGTTGGTCCGGCAGCTTCCCATTGTGCATTACGCAAAATGGTGCTTTTTTGTATTGTCTTAGTTTGTTGCAAAGCGTGCAAATAGTGCTCGTAACTGAAGGTTGCATTTGGATAGGTTTTTTGTTTCGAGAACCAATCGTTGGGCTTCATTTTTGGCTCTTTAGTTTGCGATATTTCTTGGAATAGCACCTTCTGCTCTTTTGTTTGATGACTCCATAGCATAAAAAAGAGCGCAATGGAACTAGTTACAAAAATCAAGTTTATTGATAATCGTTTTTTATTCATAATTATGTGAATTTAAGAGTTGTTCCATGTGGTGAAATTCGATTTCCCTAATCGCTCAAAACTTTAAGGGTACTAAAATTATGGTAAATATAGTAAAATCAATGTTGCGAAATTAAAAAAACATCATTTGTTGGTGCAACGCCATATTTCTGTTTTAATACAGAAATGATCGTAACCTATTTTGTTTTAAATATATATATGTATAAAATAATCAAATTTACAACACAACAGTCATTTTTTATTCCTTATTTTCAATTTCCCATTCTCCATTGTTAACTGTAAATTTTCCATTGTCATTTCTCCATTGTCAATTCTCCATTCCCAATTACCTCTTTCCTTAGTTCCCTTAACTCGCCACGCATTTGCTCCATGGAAACAAAAAGACTCTCCATGTCGATCCCTTTCTCTGGAAATTTGTCGTTGATGACGTGGGTGAATTTCCAAATCTCACGAATATTCGATACCTGTAAATCGTACGGCTCAAACAACGGATTGAGTGAAATGAGCCGAATTTGCTGATTTTCGGAGAGGTTGTTCTCTACAATTTTAAACACAATTCCATCGTCAACGGTTAGGACAATGCAGGGAGTTCCGTTCTTAATGCTGTTCCAGTCGACAACAAATTCTCCGGTAACCCACGAACCGTCGGGAATGGGCAACATGCTGTCGCCGGAAATCTGAAACGTGCGGTATTTCTTTTCACGATCCAAAAAGGGCAACCTGAAAATGGGTAGCTCGCTGATGTATTCCGGGTCGGCGTAACCTGCGGCATATCCGGCTTTGGCTTTCTCGGGAACAAGCTCAATATTCTCCTCGTTGTCTGATCCAACGGTGGTGGCCAGAATCCGGATACGGCTTCCATGCACAAACACATCGTTACCGCGTTCAAGCTCGAAAAGTTGACTCTCGCGTAAAGGTGTTAAATCGACCCGAATAAGGGTGTCGATGGAGATTCCAAAATAGTCAGAAAAGGCTAATAAAACTGAAACTGAGGGCAAGGCTACACCATTTTCGTAGCCACTTAGAGTTGAGCGCTTCATTTCCAACGAAGTGGCAACATCATCTTGTGTGTGCCGTTGTCGCTTGCGCAAAAATTTGATGTTTGAACTAAAGAACATACGTCAGATATTTGGATATCGGGTTTATAATTGATTATATTGTAGTCGGATATTTGATTATATTTTAATCAAATGTAATATATTTTGACGGAAAATGCAAATTTTTTCATGTAAAGACACGATGCATCGTGTCTCATCAATAAACATACTGTCCACAATGAATTGCCTATCAATAATATAAAAACCATGCAACCCGAAAAATCACGATCCATAATGCACCTCGACCTCGATACCTTTTTTGTATCGGTGGAACGGTTGCGCAACAGCACTCTGGAGGGAAAACCGCTTATTGTTGGTGGAGCATCGGACAGAGGTGTGGTGTCGGCATGCAGTTACGAAACCCGACAGTTTGGGGTTTACTCAGGCATGTCCATGAAAATGGCGCGCATACTGTGCCCAAATTCCATTGTCATTCAGGGCGATTTTGACCAATATGTCTATTATTCGCGCATGGTGACCGATATTATTGCCGAGCAGGCTCCCGTTTATGAAAAAATGTCCATCGACGAACATTATCTGGATCTTACGGGAATGGATCGGTTTTTTGGAACCCTGCAATGGGCTAAAGAGTTAAAGGCACGGATTATAAAAGAGTCGGGCCTTCCCATTTCCTACGGCTTGTCATTGAATAAAACGGTGGCTAAAATTGCTACT
Source organism: Salinivirgaceae bacterium (assembly GCA_028709085.1). GTDB lineage: Bacteria > Bacteroidota > Bacteroidia > Bacteroidales > Salinivirgaceae > JAAYQU01. The sequence continues at coordinate 19,593 of JAQVXQ010000002.1, forward strand.
GGAGAGTCGAAACCCAACGGAGCGTTGTACGTTGAGGCTTCGAGGGTTACTCCATTTATGGATCCACTGTCGATTCGTAAAATTCCGGGCATTGGGGTCAAAAGTTTTCAAATGCTTCGGACCATGGGTGTCTCTTCGATTCTTAATTTACGAACCATTCCTCCCAATATGGTTGAACGCGTGTTGGGAAAAAGCGGCCTCGATGTATGGAAAAAGGCCAATGGAATCGATACTACGCCGGTGAAACAATATACGGAGCGACAAAGCATCAGTTCCGAGCGCACATTTGAGCAAGATACCACCGATGTGGAGCGGTTACTTGATGTTTTGGTGGGAATGACCGAGAAGTTGGCCTTTGAGATGCGTCAGAAACACAAAGTCACATCGTGTGTGGCGGTTAAAATTCGTTACTCAAATTTCGACACCCACACCAAACAAGTTAAAATTGCTTATTCATCGTTCGACCACCTTTTGATTGACATTGTAAAGCAGCTTTTTGCCACGCTGTACAATCGACGAATGTTAATACGACTCATTGGGGTTAAATTCAGTGATTTAGCTTATGGTTCACAACAACTTGATCTGTTTGACACCCAGATAAATAGGGCATCGTTGTACCAAAATCTCGATAAATTGCGTGCAATCTATGGCGATCATATTGTACAGCGAGCATCGTGTTTAAAAGGAAGAAAGTAGAGACGCAATGTTTTGCGTCTTTGTAGAGACGTAATATTTTAAACACCCTCCTGCACCTCTCAATCCCCTAAAGGGGAAGCCCGGCGCAGTTCCCTTTCGGGAAATAAAGGGTGAGCGGTGGCAAAATAACGGTAACTAAACGATATTAACTCACAATTGATGAAAAAAGTTACATAGAGGTACACAGTCAGTTTTATATTGAAATTTGAATCAAAACAAACCTTATTCACGTTAGTAAAACCTTAGTAAAAAATGAATTATCATTACAAAATTGACCTTATTAATATCGGAAAGAATAAAGTTTCAAAACGCCCTCTCTTACCCCTCAGTCCCCATAAGGGTAAGCCCCAGTGCGTAGTTTCCTGCAGGGAAACAAAGGGTGAGCGGAGGTAATTTAATTCTCAACTGTCCATTGTCAATTATCAATTCTCAACTGTCCACTTTCAACTAATTCAATGCTCCTCGCTTCCCACTCATATTTCAGCCTCCGCTACGGAGTTTTACCTCCCGACCAACTGGTGCGTGCTGCGGCTCGATGTGGACATTCGGTGGTGGCACTTACTGACATCAACAACACAACCGGAATTCCTGATTTTGTGCGGGCTTGTCATCAATATAATATACATCCCATTGGTGGTATTGAGTTTCGCATTGGCGACAAAATCCTCTACACTGGAATTGCTCAAAATATGGATGGGTTCAGCAATCTTAACCGATTTTTGTCCTTTCACAACATCAACCAAAAAACATTGCCCGATCGTGCTCCGGCGTTGGAAAATTGTTTGTGGCTCTATCCATTGCAGAGTTTTCCGGTACAACACACGGATAATGAATGGATTGGAATTCGCCTCACCGACCGAAGTAAACTCATTCGCGCAAGAAAAAAAACGCTCGACCGATGTGTAATTCAGCAACCGTTGACCTTTACCACTGAGTTGGGTTATCTGTTTCATCGACATCTGCGTGCCATTGAGCACAACACCTTGCTCTCGAAGGTTGACAACAGCATGACCGCCGAGCCGCAGCAGGCGTTGCACACGCCACAAGCACTGAAAACTGCGTTTGAGCAGTGGCCACAAATCTACGCCAACACACAACGGCTTTTGTTACAGTGCTCGCTCGATTTTGATTTGCAGTCGCCCAAAAACCGTAAAACCTACACCGGAAATAGTCCCGACGATTACCGTTTGCTTCGAAAAATCGCTTGGGATGGATTTGCCTTGCGTTACGGAAAAGGGACAAAATATGGACACGAACGCATCGAAAAGGAGCTCGACACGATTTGCAATCTGGGCTTTGCTACTTACTTTTTAATTACTTGGGATATAATCAAATACAGCCTGTCGCAAGGTATTTATCATGTTGGACGAGGGAGCGGAGCCAATAGCATTGTGGCCTATTGTCTGAACATCACCGATGTTGATCCCATTGAACTCGACCTCTATTTCGAGCGGTTTATTAATCCCAAACGTTCGTCGCCGCCTGATTTTGATATCGACTACTCATGGCGTGACCGCGATCAGGTGACTGACTACATTTTCAAACGTTTTGGAAGCAGCCACACGGCGTTGCTGGGCGCTATGTCAACCTTTCAAACTAACGCTGCGGTGCGCGAGATATCGAAAGTGTATGGGTTGCCGAAAGGTGAAACTGATCTATTGCTGGATCATCCCAACGATCCGAAAAACAAAAATCCCATTGTCAACAAAATTCTGATGCTGGCAAAGCTCATGACCGACTTTCCCAATCTCCGCACCATTCATGCCGGCGGTGTGTTGATATCGGAACAACCCATTTTTGCATATACCGCACTCGACATGCCTCCAAAAGGCTTTCCCACAACACAATGGGACATGTATGTTGCGGAGTCTATTGGGTTTGAAAAACTCGATATTTTGAGTCAACGGGGCATTGGACATATCAACGAAAGTGTTGAGCTGATCAAATTGTCGCGCAACGAAGATGTCAATATCCACGATGTTCGAAGATTTAAGACTGACCCAAAAACCGTCGAGCTTCTCCGCAGTGGCGAAACCATCGGCTGTTTTTACATCGAAAGTCCAGCAATGCGTGGACTTCTGGATAAACTCCGATGCAGCGATTACATCACCTTGGTTGCGGCAAGCAGTATTATTCGACCCGGTGTTGCCAAATCGGGAATGATGAATGAATATATCAAACGATTCCACAACCCACAAGGATTCAAATACTTGCATCCAATTATCGAGCAGCAGTTGGCCGAAACCTATGGAATTATGGTTTATCAAGAAGATGTGTTGAAAGTGTGCCACCACTTTGCCGGACTCGACTTGGCTGATGCCGATGTTCTGCGCCGTATCATGAGTGGAAAACATCGAAAAAAGGATGATATTGAGCGTATTACAAAACGATTTTTTGACAACTGCCGTCAGCGTGGTTATCCCGATGATATTGTAAACGAGCTGTGGCGACAGATTGCTTCGTTTGCCGGATACTCATTTTCAAAAGCGCACTCGGCATCCTATGCCGTGGAGAGTTTTCAGAGTCTCTACCTAAAGGCACACTATCCGCTGGAATTTATTGTGGCGGTGATTAACAATTTTGGAGGATTCTACCGCACTTGGGTTTACTTTCACGAAGCTAGGCGATTGGGAGCCGAAATTGAACTTCCATGCGTAAATCGAAGTAAAAACAATACCTCGCTGAATGGAAAATCTCTTTTTATTGGTTTGGGATTGATTGAATCACTTAATGCAAACACTGTTCACCAAATTATTGACGAACGGGCAAAAAATGGGGCTTTTAAAAGTCTTTCTAATTTTACCGGACGAGTTTCTATTGGAATTATGCAACTGCGAATGTTGATTCGTGTTGGCGCATTTCGGTTTTTGAAGCAGAGTAAAAGTAGTTTGTTGTGGGAGGCGCACATGTTGTGCAGCAAAGCCAAACCAGAGCAGAGTTCGCCACGATTGTTTGAAATCGAAGAACCTAAATTCAATGTTCCCTCAATGACCGATTCGCCCATAGAGAATGCTTACGACGAAATTGAGTTATTGGGTTTTCCCGTTTCGCTATCCTATTTTGATTTGCTACAAACCCGTTTTCGTGGCAATCTGGATATAAATACATTGGCACAACAAAAGGGAAAAACGGTAAAGTTGACCGTGTTGCTGGTGACCATAAAATATGTGTGGACATCCAAGAAAGAACTCATGCACTTTGGAACATTCATTACGCCATCGGGACATTTTATTGACACGGTACATTTCTCCGATTCGCTGAAAAGTTACCCTTTTACCGGACAGGGTGTCTATTTGATTGAAGGAAAGGTTTCTATGGAGTTTGGACACCCTTCAATAGAGGTGGAAAAGATGGCACGCCTGCCATTTCAGCCCGACCCTCGGAACGAAAAACAGAGGCATAGCTGTGTGTCAGTTGAGAATTGACAATTAACAAAGGTTGGATTTTTCCGTAGAGACGCAATGCCTTGCGTCTCTGTATAGACGTAATATTTTGCGTCTTTTTTCTTTGCGAATCTTTGCGGAACTCTTTTTTATAAATTAGTTGCACAATTTCCTCCCGCACCCCTCAGTCCCCTAAAGGGGAAGTCCAGCGCGCGGTTCCCTTCAGGGAATCAAAGGGTGTGTGATGGCGGAATATTGACATCCCGCAGTGTCGCACTACATACAACTTTCGATGGATTACGTTTCGACAAACGGAAAAACCCAATACTGTTTTTTGGGCAGGCATCGATACATTCGCCACACATTATGCACTCTTCGTTATTGAGAATGCTCATGTTTTCTTTGCGAGTTATCGCTTTTGCGTTGCATGCTTTACTGCATTGTGTACAACTAATGCAACCGCCTTTCATTCCCAGTACACTTGCTCCGGGAATCTTTTCAATCCAGCCTAAAACTAACCCAACAGGACATACTGCCCGGCAAAATGGACGATACGAAACAAGAGAGGTCAACAATAATAATCCAACTAAAACAGCACTCAAAATCTCAAAATTATAGGCCAACATCATCTGAAAGATCGACAAAAACGGGTCAATGGAACACCAAAATATCTTTTGCTGAACCAACAATTGAATCACCAGTACAATGAAAAAGAGATATTGCAGAACTTTCATGATTCTTACTGCTTTGATGCTCGTAAAAACCGATAGTCGTCCTGGATGATAGAGCAACTCTTGCAGTGCTCCTAAGTGGCAAATCCAGCCGCAAAAAACGCGTCCGAAAAGGTAGGTAATGGGAATTAAGCTTAAAAACCAGACTATGCTAATCCAATGAAATTCAACTCCGGCAAACAGCAAGACGGTATTTGCGAACGACGAGATTACGCATGGACATGAGCCTCTGTAAAATCCAAGGAAAACAATAGAAGCCAATAAGAATGGAATTCGGAACTTCCGAGTAGTCGGATTTCGCACTAAAAATCCGGCAACGACTGTGGCGCCCAAAATGCCCAATATCCACCAAAACGATGATGTAAATAGGGTATTCTCTTCAATCTGCGCATTACAGCAAGTCGATTCTGAGCGTAATGATTTATCGCTCCAAGTTGTTGTATCCGTGCTTTCGAATTCAGCATTTGCATCAAATTCCTTAAACTCACCTAATTCATCATCAATGTTAGCGGTACTATCGGGTTCAAAGTCGTATTTATATTCAGTACCATAACCAACAATGTTTGTGGTTAAACAAAGAATAAAAATAATTGGCGCAATTAAATTGGAAAAGGTGCGAAATGCCATTTTCATGATAACTAAAAGTGTGAATTAAAGGGGTAATATTTTTAGAGTTTAAACAATGCCGTTGATGACCCTCCACCCCGTTTGCATGTTCGGTAAACTTTTACAGATGCTGTGCTTTGAGTCTCTAAAATTTTAATTTTGAGTTTTCGTTCCCAAATGCCGGGCGAGGTCTCTTTCCAATCGGTTCCGGCAACAATTTTTAGTCCATCGTTCTTATATTGTGTTCTTTTTATTTCGACCAAACAATTTTTGTGAATAAGCACAACTTTAATCTTTACAATAGCTTCGTCACCAACCTTATATATAGGTTTTTTGTTTTCTATTGTCGTTGTAATATTGCATGCTAAAACGGATAGTGTTGTAAAAAGGGTTATCGCAAGAAGGGAGATAAAACGTTTCATGTTTTTATTTTTTGTGATTTAATCGAAGTGTTGGTTATCTTTTAAGATTCCCCACTATGTATAGATTAGATAAATCACGAAAAGTTTAATTTGGTTTCGGAAATTTGTTTTAAACGTCTGAAAATAATAATGTTTTGTGAAATTATTATGGCAAAGGTATATCTTATTTCATATATAATTCATGATATCTACGAGTTAAATAGTGCTACATGGAGGAAAGTATTTGCATTATTTTTCTTGTTAAAATAGCGGCATTGAGTTGTTTCCCAATCAATGAAAAATCAACTCTAAAATAGAGTTAAGCTTGTTTTCACGAAATGGGAGTTAAATACAATCTTAAAACTTAAATTATTCGTACTTTAGTGATCTGAATTTATTTTTATAATAATGTATCGAGCCTTATGAAATATCTACTTAGCATCTTTATCATTTGCTTGTTTGGAAATCTATCTGCACAACAAATAAGCCGTTCTTTAGATCCGAGTAAAAAGCTTGTTCAGTTTTTGGTTGAAAATTGGTCAACCGATCAGGGCTTGCCCACAAATTCAGTATTACATATTTACCAAACCGTTGATGGTTATATTTGGATTTCTGGTTATGACGGCTTAATTCGATTCGATGGAGTTAAATTTGATAAGTTTAATCAAAGCAACACTCCAGTTTTTAAAAGTGATGTGATTCGTAAAATGGCACAAGACAAGAATGGTGTACTTTGGATTACAACCCAAGGCAGTGGACTTGTGTCATATAATGAAGGTGTTTTTCAACGACATGGAAGGGAGGATGAGATTGATAATATGTCTCGCGCTTTATTCATTGATCAAACCAATAGAATTTGGTCCTCATCAAAAGAGAAAGGATGGTTTTATTACGAAGATGGCGAATTTGTATTCCTAAATCATAGCAGCGATCTATCCTTAATTGAAGTGCGTGCCATTGAACAAGGAAATTCTGGAGAGATCTATTTTGGTACCATGGGAAAGGGGCTTTTTGTTTATAAAGCTGGTACCCTGAACAGAGCAATTTTTGATGGTTTGCTCGATAATGTTTGGATATATTCAATACACCAAGATAATAACAATATACTTTGGGTGGGAACCAATAAAGGATTGCTTACAATTAAGAACGATAAAGTTGAACCCTACAAGTTGCCCGTAGTTACAACTGTTAATAGTATAATCGAGGATACTTTTGGAAACATTTGGTTGGGAACGAACGACGGATTGTTCCGAATTAACCAAAGGAACAATAATATTGAATGGCTAACAGACCGTAATGGACTTGATAATAATTTTATAATCGATATGCTAATTGATTTTGAGGGTACACTATGGTTAACAAATTATAAAGGGGGCTTATCGCGAATTAAGGATAGCAAATTTACCAATTATAATCAACAAGGTGGTTTAAATGGAAAGATTGTAAATGCCATATGCGAACTAAAACCGGAAACATATTTAGTTGCTTTTGACAATGGAGAATTGAATCTCATTGATAAAGGAGTTATACTCGATTATCAAAATAAGTTTTCATTACAAGGAAAACGAATCCGGCATATCCAAAAGGATTTGAATAACTCCATTTGGATTAGCACCTATTCCGGATTATTAAAAATCGATAAAAATGGACAACAAAAGTGGTATAATAAATCGACGGGTTTGCCTGATAATCAAATACGTCTAACCTATGTTGACTCTAAAGAAAATCTTTGGATAGGAACCCGAAATGCTGGCTTGGTTGGAATGTTACGCAATGGAAGTCAGGTTGTTTTTAATAATAATAATGGGTTGTCTTCGAATTTGGTGATGTCTATTGATGAGGATTATTTGGGAAATATTATTGTTGGCACGAGCGAAGGGGAGGATAATTTAAACATTATTTCCGACGAAAATGGCAATTTTAATATATCAATTATTAAAGGAATCGATTCCGATGTTATTTTTAATGTTCTTTGCGATTCGTCGAAATATACATGGATTGCAACTGAAAATGGATTGTATTTATATGACAATGAAAAATTAAAACACTTTTCTGTGGAAAATGGATTAGTGGATAATACTATATATGACGTGCTTGCCGATAATAATGGGTTTTTATGGATGCCCTTTAAAACGGGAATCATGAAAGTTAAAAAGAAAGATGTTTTAAAATTACTCAATGAAGATAATCAGACGTTTAGTTGCATTGTATATAATAAAACCGATGGAATGTATTCTCAGGAGAGTAATCCTACTTCACAGTCGGTTTTAACCAGCGATGGAGTCTTGCTGTTTGCAACCATAAATGGATTGTCTCAAATTTATCCCTCAAATCTATTGTACAACGATTATGTTCCACCCGTTGTTATTGAGAAAATCACTGTAGATAATAAAAAATACCGAACCAATGAATCAATGATTTTATATCCCAATAATAAGCGTATAACATTCGATTTTACGGCATTAAGCTTTTATGAGCCATCAAAAGTTCAGTTTAAGTATAAACTCGAGGGGTTTGACGATGAATGGATTGATGGTGGTGGAATTAGAAACGTTTCTTATACAAATTTAAGTCATGGTTACTATACTTTTATCGTTATAGCCTCCAATAACGACGGAGTTTGGAATAATAAAGGGGCATCATATACATTTCAAATAAAGCCATATTTTTATCAAACACTGTGGTTCTATCTAGTACTGATTATTGTATTGATTACCGTGTTCTTTTTATTTATACAAATGAGAATTAGGCAATTAAAGCTATGGAAAATCAGATTAGAGAAAATTGTACGAGACCGTACTTTGGAAATTAATGTGAAAAACAAAGCCCTTCAGAAACAAAAAAATGAAATTCTAGCCATCAATCAAGAGCTGCTTAAACAACGAGAAGAGATGATGGCACAAGCCGAATTACTGGAAGAGAACAAAAGAGAGCTAACCTCGGCGAATGGAATGAAGGATAAGATGTTTTCAATAATAGCCCACGATTTAAAAAATCCACTGGGAAATTTAAAAGGAATATTGGATATGGTGCTGAAGCAAGCGGTCGAAGCCAATGATATTAAGCAAAAAGAGTTGTTTCTATTGCTTTCAGAACAAACGCAAATAACCTTCGAACTTCTTGAAAACCTTTTAAACTGGTCGGTCAGCCAACGCGGTTTAGATAAACCGATTACGGAATATTTTTTGGTGGATCCAATTATTAATGAAGTCATTCATCTATTGAGAAATCAGACAAATAAGAAGAAAATTACGATTGTGAGTAATGTTCCAATTGATACATCCGTGTATGCTGATATAAATATGGTACGCACTATATTTAGAAATCTGATTAACAATGCGGTGAAATTTACTCCCATAGACGGAAAAATTACAATTGAAGCAGTTAACAAAGATGAGTTTATAGAGTTTGCAATTGTAGATAATGGTGTTGGAATTAGTGCTGAAAACCAAGACAAATTATTCGATCAATACAATCATTACAGCACCTTTGGAACCAATCAGGAAAAGGGGAGTGGTTTAGGACTGGTTTTATGCAAAGATTTTATTACTAAAAGCGGAGGATCTATCCGATTTGATAGCTCTGTTGACAGTGGAAGTACTTTTTATTTTACTTTATTGGAGTCGGAGAGAAATTAATTATGAAAACTTTATGGATCTTTTTCGCAAGTTTGTTTTTGTGTAACGTCGTTGTATCTCAAATGAATACGGTAAATTTGAACTCCTTTGAACTAATTTCAAAGGGCAGTCAATCGTCAGTAGATCGAAAAAGCAATCGAATTATTCGAACTCAGCAAGAGTTTAACGAATTTAAAACCAAAAATCCAGAAATTGAATTCAATGTTATAGATTTTTCAAAAGATATGATAATTACCGTATACAAAGGTCGTTGTAGTAGTGGAGGGCATGCAATTAGTATAGAATCCATAGAACCGTTGGAACATAAAATTGAAATTAATGTAATATTAGAGAGTCCAGGCAATAATTGTCGTGTAACTATGGCGTTAACCTACCCATATGCAATTTACAAAGTTCCAACAACTGATAAAGAACCCCTTTTCATATATAAAAAGGAGATTAAACCATGTCGATAACAATGAAGCAATTTAACAGTTATAATATTTAAACCAATGAGAAAGATTATATCCATTATTGTAAGTACCAGTTTGTTAATAGCCTGTCAATCTACTAAGGATGAGTTCGTTGATGTTAAAAACATTGAAAATAGTACCATTGTTAAGGTAAATCAATTGTTGGGGGATAAATATCCTGATCAAAATTTGAAAATTGAACGTGGAGTAACTCAAACAGCTAATTTATGGCGCCAAAGTAATGGAAACCACGAAGATTTCGAGGAGTTTTGTGTCCAGAATTATATTTCGGACGAAACGGAACGTGAACTTGTTTTCCATAAAATCTCAAGAAATTTAGAAGCACTTCTAGGACGGTTTAATCAGTTGTCAATCACACTGTTAGAACCGTTGCATTTGAATATCGGGGAAATTCATAAAATTGATCACATGTTTGGAGCCTACAATGTGGGAGCACATTTATGGGACGACTTCTATAAAAATAAAATTGCATTTGTGGTGGCGTTAAACTATCCAAACTACTCGTTGGAACAGAAAAACGAATTGGGCGAAAAGTGGTCTCGAAAAGAGTGGGCATATGCTCGAATGGGCGACCTTTTTATAGCACGTGTACCCGCTTCGCTGATGCAATCAATGAATGATGTAAGTACAAAAGCCGACTCCTATATTGCTGATTATAATATATATATGGGAAATTTGTTGACCGAAAATCAACAAACACTTTTTCCATCAGATATGAAATTGCTTTCGCATTGGAATTTACGGGACGAAATAAAATCGAACTATGCAGATATCAATATAGGTATTGTTAAACAACGAATGATCTATCAAGTTATGCAACGAATCGTTGATCAGACAATTCCGTATGAGGTGGTTAACAACGATAAATACGAGTGGAACCCATATTCAAATGAGACCTATGAAAATGGTAAGCCAATCCAAATCAATCCAGAACCAAATTTGCGATATCAGCACATTCTTAATTATTTTCACGAGTATCAAAAACAAGATAAATACTACACACAAAAAGATACTTATATTAAACGAGCCTTTGAAGAGGGGATGGAAATCTCGCAAGCGGAGGTGGAACGCCTTTTCGTAGAGTATGTCTCTTCGCCACTAGCAAAAGAAGTTGGTGATTTGATTGCCAGTAGATTAGGTCGAAATCTTGAACCTTTTGATATTTGGTACGATGGGTTTAAATCTCGAAGCGCATTGAATCAAGATGACTTGGATAAACAAACAAAGACACAATATCCCAATGCTGCAGCCTTTAATGCCGATTTGCCAAATATGCTTAAAACACTTGGGTTTAGTTCCGACAAAGCAAAATATTTGTCCGATAAAATTGTTGTTGATCCTGCTCGAGGTTCTGGACACGCTTGGGGAGCATCTATGAAGGGCGATGTGGCACATCTGCGAACGCGCATTGGAGCCGATGGCATGGATTATAAAGGATTTAATATTGCAGTGCACGAATTTGGCCATAATGTGGAGCAAACAATATCTTTGTATGATGTTGATTATTACATGCTTAAAGGTGTACCAAATACAGCTTTTACTGAGGCTCTGGCATTTATGTTTCAAAAAAGAGACTTGCAAATATTGAAAATCAATAATTCAAATGAAAATACAATTCATCTTAATACGCTCGATCAGTTTTGGTCAATGTATGAAATAATGGGTGTTTCGTTGGTTGATATGCAAGTTTGGAAGTTTTTATATGAGAATCCCAATACTACGGCTGAACAATTAAAAAACAAAGTGTTAGCCATTTCAAAGGAGGTATGGAACTTATATTATGCGCCCGTTTTTGGAGTTAAAGACCAAACCATTTTGGGAATATATAGCCACATGATTGCTTCGCCACTTTATTTATCGGCCTATCCTTTTGGATTACTAATTGATTTTCAATTGGAACAATTTATTGCCGATAAAGACTTTTCCTCTGAAGTGCAACGGATTTTTGAACTAGGGCGATTAACTCCAAATGCATGGATGCACGAAGCGGTTGGAGCAAAAATAGGACTTAATCCCATTTTCAGAGCTACCAAGAGTGCTTTAGAAAAAGTGAAGTAATGTTAATATGTAGTTGCAAAACAATTTTTCATCACATATAGCGAGAAGAAATATAGACCATTAAAATTTAAGAAGATGAGAATAACTTTTATTATATTGTTAGCTGGATTGTTGTTTTTGGGATGTGAAAACAATAATAATTATAAGGGCATTACCGGAGTGTGGATTGTTGAAGAACAGGGCGATGTTACTCCCTATCAGCGCTATAATGTGAGCATTCGATCCGACCAGTACATCGATAATTTGTATATCATTTCCAATCTCCATCGAATAGGAGAGCAGTACGACACCAATTTATTGTTAAATGACTTGCAGGTAGAAATGTCAACGCAGTTTGTGGGAAACTACACATTTTCTGGGGGTGCAGGCGTTTTAGATCCTGATTTTAAAAAGATGACATTTACTTACCATGTTCAGAGTAATCAAAAAGGTATTAATGAGGAAGTTCGATCGACCTTTAAACGAGAGTAAGTTGTGTTAATATGACGGATAAAACAGTTGTTACTAATAAATTCACTTGGAATAGGGTGTGTTTCCACTCTCTGGTTTATAAAAGAGTTTGGCAAACGCTAAATAGGGAGAGGTTTAATTTGAACTATTCTCAATATCGTCTCTTACATTTTGATTGTACAATTCCGATAGCCGAGATAAAATAGGATGATTTGGATTTTTTTTGTAATTCCCAATCATTGCAATTGGAATCATACCTGGTGAAGTTCCCGATAAGAAGGCCGCATCACATGTTTTTAATTGTGATTTGTAAATGGGTATTTCTAATATTTCAATATTGTTTTTTGTACAAAGCTCAATAATTTTTTGTCGGGTAATGCCTTTAAGAACTTGATTGTTAGGAGGCGTAATTATTTTATTATCCTGAATAATAAAAAGGTTACTTCGACTTCCTTCAGTTATATTTCCGTTCGACGATACCAACAACGCCTCGTAAATCTTGTTTTTCTTTATAAATTTTAAAACTCTCTTTTTTAGTTTAAGATTTTTAATTTTTGCATTTGGATTAAAACGTTCAGCATAAAACGGTTTTGTTCTTATTCCGTTTATGTATTGCTTCGGGGTGGGATAGAAGTGCGGAATAAATCGAATAACAGAATTGTATTCCGAAACAGTGATTTCAATATTTCCCGTTTGTGAATTTGTGTGATTTACTAATGTTTCAATTGCTTTTCGAAACACTTTTATGCTTGAAATCTCTGGGAGTTGCGCTTTAAGAGTACTTAAAACAAGTCTATTGTAGTGTTCTTCAAAGAAGAGAGGTTTTCCACCTATTGTTTTTAGTACTTCGTAGGCTGTTTTTGTTTTTAGTATGTTTTGAGTTTCTTTGATCTCAAAAGAGTTTCCATTGATATAAATACTTACATTAAAGGGAGTTGTATTCGTTGTGTTATTCATGATATCTTAATTTTAAGTCATTTTATTCGTTGAAAGTATGGTGATATAACCAAAGATAAAGATATGAACATCAATTGCTCATAGGTTGGCTTTATCTCTGTTTTGCTAAAGGCAAAGTAAATGTAAATTCACAACCTTTTCCCTCGTTACTTTCAACCCAAATTGTGCCACCATGTTTCTCAACAAATTCTTTGCACAAAAGCAATCCAAGTCCTGTTCCAGTTTCTTTTTCTGTTCCAGAGGTGGTAAATGGTTTCGTAAAATCCCATAATTTCTTTTGATTTTCTGGGGAAATGCCAATGCCCGAGTCGGCTACAGATATAGCTACCATCCCTTTTTTCTCTCTTGAGTAGATGTTTATATGCTGTTTATTTTTCGAGAATTTTATGGAATTGGAAATTAAATTTGTTAAAATAGTAATGGCCATGTTTTTATCGGCATAGACATTGAACTCTTTAGAACCAAAATAACTGGCAGTTAACTCTTTTTGTTTTAACTGCATTTCGCAGCTCTGAATCACTTTATTACAAATTGTTGTCAATTTTAAGTTTTCGGGATTAAAAGGAAGTTTTCCAGTTTGCGAATTTGCCCACAGGAGCAAATCGTTGAGTAAATTAAAGGTTTTGTTTGCCGTTTGATTAATAAAATCGACGTACATAATTGTCTTATTAATGTCGGGTTCATGAACACTTTTTTTCAAAATATCACTAAATCCGATTAAAACATTAAATGGATTTTTAAGATCATGAGCTATAATTTGCATAAATCGATCTTTATCCGCAACCACTTGCTTTAACTCTTCGGAATATTGTTTTATTTTGGAAATATCTCTACACATAACAAATAGTGCTGGGTTTCCATCCCAATATCCTTTTGTAATGTTTGTTTCAACGGGAATAATCTCGCCGGTTTTTGTTTTAAGTGCAAATGGAAATTCCTTTTCTTGATTATGTGATATGAAATCAATAATTTCCAATGCACTATCTTGATTTTTATCTTCGTATAAGAGACGAATGTTTTTACCATGTAACTCCTTGTTTGAATATTTTAAAATTCGCTTTACACTGTTGTTTATTCGTACAATGTTGGATTCATGATCGATAATTATCAATAAATTGTCGATGTTGTCAAAGAGCATTCTGAAATTAGACTCGCTATTTTTCAATGCTTTTTGTATCAAGTTTTTCCCGGTTATATCCATGAAATTAACCAAGCTCATTATAACGTTATTATTAGCATCTAAAACCGGAGTGCCATATATTTCAAGCTGTATAGTTGCTCCATCGGGTCGTACAATATCGATATCGTCAATGCGAGATTTTACACCTTTTTTACCTCTGGTAATTGGCAAATCTTCAATGGGATATTTTAGTTTTGTTCCAGTTTTATAAACTTTCATTAGCGTTTCTTTTGTAATCTCTCCGCCAAATATTTTCAATGCTGCTTTGTTACTTATTAAAGGCCTTCCGGAAGGAACATCAACCATATAAACCCCTACGGGCAGATTGTCGAGAAGAGTATTTAATAATCGATTTTGCTCGTCAATTTTTTGAATGGCAAATTCGCGTTCCGTTACATCACGTGTGATTAATAAAACACTGTTAATCTTGGTTTTATGTAAAAGATTTTGTGCGTTTGCTTCTAAATATACCCACTGTTTGGTTTTGTGTTTATGTCGATATTTTACCGTTAAGGTTTCGGAAGGATTATCCATAATTTTTTGCCAATTTTCCATAATATTTGAAAAGTCGTCGGGATGTACAAGCTCGGAAATAGGTTTCCCAACGAGTTCGGCTACACGATAACCTGTTGTTTTTTCAGCAGAGGGGCTTACAAATGTCTGAATACCCTCTGAATTCAAAGTGGAAATCGAGTCGGAAATATTCTTTAGGATAAATCGATATTTCCCTTCACTGGTTTTTAGGGCTTGTTCGGTTAATTTGAATTTGGTGATATTTCTGCTAATAACCGACACTGTAACCACTTTCCCATCTGAATCAAATATGGGATTATATTGATCCAGAAAGTGAGCCGGTTTTCCTGTCCATAATCCTTGGGATTCAAAATAGGTTCGTAAACCGGATTCAAAAACTGATTTTAATTGCGAAAGTTGGACCGATGCAAACTCTTCGTCTGAAAAGTCGAATAATGTTCGTCCGGTGATCATTTCTGTATGAATACCATATCTTCCGGAATTATTGTAGTACAATATTTTTCCCTCCTCATCCTGTAACAATATTGTATCCTCAGAATACTCAATAATTTCCTTTAGATATTTGGTCTGACTATCGGATGGCTCAACGTTAAGGTTTTGACATGGAATATCTGTAAATATTAAGGAGATGCGATCATCTTCATGAATTATGGGTTGTACATTTAAGTGCGTATCAATGATGTCAAAAAACTGGTTGAGGCTGTTGTTTTCAGTGTTTTGTGCAGTTTTACAATATAATTTGACCCATTGAAAATTGTTTTTTATAAGGTCAGGGAATAGTTCGCTAAACTTATGACCAATTATATTTTCATTGGTGAGATTAAATAATTTCTCAAAAGAATTGTTGGATTTAATTATCTCTAAATCAGAAGGTTGCGATTTGTGATTGTATATTATCTGACAACATATATAACCAAAATTTGCATTGATAATAATTTCATCATATATATTCTGGCACATATCCTAATATTGTAAAGTGAAAATAATCCTATGTTTAAGTCAATATAAAAAATCCCATAGTATTATACAACAAAGGTCTATGTAATGTTTCCATTTTCGTAATAAAACAATACTAAATAGATTCATTTTAATAATCACTTGTTTTATTTATCACAGTAATACATTGATCAATAAACAATTATAATTTTTATGATTATTTTAAATTATGAACTTGTAGATGTCTGAAAATCCATAAATGGATTGAATATTACTAAATACAAAGATTGGGATAGTTAGTTTGAGCAAGAACAGAAGGAAGCTAACATCATAAAGTATCGTGGTTTTCAAAAATGCAAAAATGGTTAAAAACTGTCTTTTAGCAGATACAATTTGGCGCATCCCAGAGCATCAGAAAGGGCATTGTGATGATTTAGTTCAATATTGAATGCATCGCAGCATGCCTTCAAATTATATTTTTTCAGCCCCTTCTGTCGAAAGATTTTCATGGTACATTCCCACTTTTCAGACAACGAAATTCGATTATCGGACAATCCATAAAGTTCCATGGTTTTAGCCAACACACCACGGTCAAATCCTTCGTTATGCGCTACAATGGTTTGGTGCATCAAGCGCTTCGATATTTCATGAAACACCTCTTCAAACAAGGGACTATCTATTGTTTGATCGGGTGTGATGCCATGAACTTGTATGTTTTGATACCAGTATGAATTATTTGGCGGTTGAATAAGTGTGTAAAATTCGTCCACAATTTGACCCTCCTCAACAGTAATAATACCAACCGCACAGGCACTATTTCTGTATCCTGTTGCGGTCTCAAAATCGATTGCTGTAAAGTTCATTTTATCTAAATTTGATTGCTCATTAAACAAATTGATTTTTATAATTCAATCGTTATTTATTTTGCATCATATCAATAATCATTTTATCGGTAGCGGAAAGGCCATTGCTACCAATTAAAGCAATATTAAGAATTGTTTTCTCAACATCAATATCGACAATACCATCTGGAAGCGCTTCAATTTCAGTATTTAAAGCCAGCTCTGAGGCTTGTATTGCTGCCGTAATGCCACTATGTACTTTTAACGAACAACCCGGTTTTGCGCCATCGCAAAGCATTCCTGTAATGTTGGCAGCCATATGTTGTATGGCTCGTTTTATTGCCAAATTATCGCCTCCTTGCAATAGCACCATTCCACATGCTGCTCCGGTGGCCGCTAACAACACACCACAAAGGGCACTTAATGGTCCAAGCTGCTTTTTCATGTGCATGGGAAGTAAATGTCCTAAGGCTAAAGCTTTAAACAATTCACTTTTCGACGATTCAAGTTTCTCACCATATGCAATAATGGGTAGCGATGCTGTTAGTCCCTGATTTCCGCTACCAGTATTCGACATAACCGGTAAAACACTTCCGCCCATGCGTGCGTCGCTGGCTGCAGTGGTAAGCATTAAGACATAATCGCGCATCGATTGTGCTGAGTTACTTGCAATATCTTTATTTGAATCCTGAATGTTTTTTCCAACTCTAAGTCCATAATTTTTTTCAAGACCTTCGTTGGCAATGGCAAGGTTCATTTCAATGGCTTGATTGAAAAATTCTAAATTTTTTGGATCAACGGATTCAATGAAATTAAGAATAGTATCAACTGATAAATCAGGACTTTGTGTTGCATTTTGGTCCTTGTCTTTATCATTGGGAAAGTCGTCAAGCAAGATCTCATTATTCCGCTTAATAAATGCAAAATGGTTGTGTTTATGGCTGATTTTCACAACCACGGAGTCTTTACCATGTTCTATGTCCACTTCAACATAGAGTTTATGAACATTGCCTTTTACTAAAATCGTAATAACTTTATTATCAATTAAATTCTGTGCCAATTGCATATGCTCGTCCGTAATATCTTTTAAGATTTCCAGACAATCAGAACTGTTTCCTCCTGTTAATCCAAGGGCAGCGGCAATTGGAAGTCCAATTAATCCCGTTCCTGGGATGCCTACGCCCAAAGCATTTTTATAAATATTTCCACTTACATAAATTGTCGCTTTTGTGGGTATAGCATTCAGCGTTTCTCGTGCTTTGCCACATGCCAATGCCACGGCGGTAGGTTCAGTGCATCCCAACGCGGGTTTAATCTCTCTATGCATTAAATCCAAGATGGATACTATTTGTTTACTTTTCATTTTTGTTGTCATAACGGTTCTCAATTTGAATGATTTGCTCAATTAAAGTTTGTTTTATTTCTATAGCGGATGAAATATTCTTGTGACCTAATAAATGCAATAAACTCGATTTTATGGATTTAAGAATTCGTTTTATGGTTGGAAACGTTTTTAATCCAATAAAACCGGATAATGTAGTTGCTAGAATTGTAATTGGATATATATATCCATCGAAGAAGAATAGGGGAATTAAACTCTCGATTAAAATCAAAAGCAAAAATCCAAATATATAGCCTCCAAAACGAACCGAGGTTCTGAATTGTGGGTCTTTGATTTTCTTAGTTACTATGGTTCTTAATAATAGGAAAAACCACCCATAAAAAACAAAGCCCGGAATGGACAAAAGTATCCATGGGATTCGGATAATAAATGCGAAAAGGAGCGAGGCTAATTCTGATTTTGAGTGGAGGGTGGTTGAGGTTTGATTTACTTGTTTTAATCGCTCTTTTAAAGCGTTGCAATTGGTCTCCAAGTCAATCATATGCAGTGAGTTATCATCTTGCTTAGATAGGACTTCTGCAATTTCCCTACTCTTGTTGAAAACTGTTAAATGCTCCTTTTTCAACCGTTGCCCAAGTTCTCGGTTTAAGTTCGTTAAAAAAAGAATGGTGTCGTACCATCGGTCGGAATCAATATGTATGGTTAGTTTTTTCAACTCCATGGATAGCCGTTCCCGAAGCTCCGTTAACCCTTGTGCCGGATTTTGTTTATAGACATTAAAATACTCTGTAATATCAAAAGGCTCGCCAAAATTAACAATCAGCGATGTTCCAAAGTTCTCATAATCTTCATAATCAATACCCGTTGGAATAATCATAAATGCTTTGTTTTCATTGGATTCCATGGTTTGAAATGCAATGCGGGCAAATCCTTTTTGAAGTTGACGGAGTTTTTTCACGCCTTCATGATTTCCTTCTGGAAGGATTGCTAATCCACGGGGATGATTTAAAACCCGAACTGTATTTTTAAAGATTTCATCATTGTTTTTCAGTGCGTCAAACCCATCTCGAATTCTAAAAATTGGCAATATCTTTAAGAAATATAGAATCTTTGCCAAGGTGGGATTTTTAAAGATATCGCTACGAGCCAAGAACACCAATGGGCGTTCACTTGCATAAAGAATTGCCATGGCATCCATTAAAGCGTTTTGGTGGTTTAAGGCAAAGAGGTGAGGGGTACTAAATATTTTTGGTAAATTAAATACGTGAATTTTACTGTACAAGCAATCGTGAAGAATTTTGCTTGAATATTTGAGTAATTGATATCCAACTGAAAATTTTTCAATATTGTGTTTTCCCATGGTATTTTCTTTTAACGGGCAAAATTAGCAAAAATACGTCACTCTATCGGGTTTTTACTCCACCAAAATGCCAGACCTAAACCCGATATTATATGCCATATGCCCCACCAGGCAACAATAAAAGCCATTCCTCCAATTTCAAGATCAACGGAGAATATCTTTGGATTAAAAATCAACGCTAACGCTAAACCACTGTTTTGGATTCCGGTTTCAATGGCGATTGTTCTTCTGTTTTGTTGGTTCAGTTTAAATAATGATGCAAACGAATAGCCACTAAGTAGAGCTACAGTATTGTGTACTAGAACTATAGCAAGTATATAATGAATATATCGTGCAAAATAATAGTAGTTATTTCGAAATGCAACGGCCACAAAGCCCGCAAATACCAAAATTGACAATATTTTAATGGGTGTATTTACTATTTTGGTAAATTTGGGGAAGTATTTGGCGGTATAATATCCAAGAATCAATGGGATTCCTAAAATAATAAATACGGTCTGAAACATTTGTTCCGGATCAATGGAAATGGGCTGTGCAAGGGCACTTTTGTGCTCTATAAAACTAAGATAAAGCGTTCCATAGAGTGAAAAATTTAATGGCGTAAGTAGGAGAGCACCAATGCTGGAAATACCTGTTAATGAGACAGAAAGAGCAATATTGCCTTTCGCTAATGACGACACAAAATTAGAAATATTTCCACCCGGACAGGATGCCACCAAAATCATTCCCAACGCAACTCCGGGGGTTAACCATTTGCTAAATATGATTGTTAATAGGAGCGTGGCTATCGGCAACACAATAAATTGCGAGAGCAAACCAATGAGCACCGATTTTGGTCGATGAACAACATCGGTTATGTGACTGGGCTTAATATTCAATGCAACGCCAAACATGACAAAGGCAAGGACTAAGTTTAACAGAACCATTCCTTGTGGTTCAAAGTTTAAACGGATCGGATCAAGTACTTTTAAAGCTTCATACATAGAACTATTCAAATTCACCGGTTAAGTCAAAGGCTTGAGCATCGGTAATTTTTACATTTTGAAAAGTTCCGATTTCAATCTTTTTATTACTATTTATAATTACTTCATTGTCAACTTCTGGGGAATCGTATTGTGTTCGACCAATATAAAATTCCCCTTCCATTCTGTCAATAAGGACTTTTTGAATGGATCCAATTTTTGCCATGTTAATTTCAAATGATATTTTTTCTTGAAGTTCCATGAGTTGGTTTAAACGCTTCTCTTTTAGCTTTTTAGAGACTGTATCCTTGTATTTTAGAGCTGCTGGGGTGTTCTCCTCATGTGAATACATAAATGCGCCCAAACGATCAAATTTAGCCTCTTCAACAAATTGCAAAAGTGCTTCAAAGTCCTTTGTTGTTTCGCCTGGAAAACCAGTAATCATGGTTGTTCGGATAGCAATATTGGGTATCGCTTTACGCAACTTTTTTATGATTGCTAGATTATCCTCATTGGTATGCCCACGCCCCATTAAAGCGAGCATTTTATTGCTCGCATGTTGAAAAGGAATGTCTATGTAATGGCATATTTTTGGATTATCGGCAATATATTTTGGTAGTTTTGCGGGAAATCCTTTTGGATAGAGGTATTGTAGTCGTATCCACTCAATGGAATCGATGGCAGAAAGTCTGTCTAAAAGTTCGAAAAGTGATTTTTTAGGACGTTTGTCGCTACCAAATTGATTCAAATCTTGGGCAATCAGAATGAGTTCTTTAACGCCTTTTGAAGCTAGATATCGAGCCTCTTTTTCAAGTTCATCAATGGAAACCGATTTGTGTTTTCCCGTAATAATGGGAATAGCACAAAACGCACATTTGCGATTGCATCCTTCCGATATTTTCAGGTATGCATAGTGCGAAGGCGTGGTAATTACGCGTTCATGAATTTTATTAGGATTAAATGTGAGGTTCAAAACCTTCAAAATATCCTCAAAAGCAAATTTTCCAAGAAAAAAATCCACTTCGGGAATATCTCTCTTCAATTCATCCCGATAACGTTCACTTAAACAACCAAATACAATAATCTTCCCTATATTTCCATCGTTTTTCTTGGCAATCTCTTCAAATATTGTTGCTATTGACTCTTCTTTAGCGTCATGAATAAAGCCGCAGGTGTTAATTGCTACAAGGTCAATAAATTGAGAATTATCTTCTTCGGATATGATTTGCGCTCCATTTAATTCCAATTGGCGCATAATGTGTTCACTATCAACTAAATTTTTTGAACATCCTAGAGTAATTATTTTAACACTCTTTAATATAAATAGATTCACTATATGTGTATTTTAGAAACATATGTTAAGCGATGTTGGAAATTTATTGTCTATTTGAGATTTAAAATTCCTTATTTTTAACCATATGTTTGATAGTCAATTAAATTATTTTATATAAAGTTATGATTTAAACAAAGAGTCCACAAATTCAACTTTGTTAAATATTTGTAGATCCTCCATTCCTTCGCCAACACCGATATAGCGAACTGGAATTTTAAATTGATCAGAGATACCAATTACCACGCCACCTTTTGCTGTACCATCTAGTTTAGTTAGCGCCAAATCGGTCACCTTGGTAGCTGCCGTAAATTGTTTAGCTTGTTCAAAGGCGTTTTGTCCTGTACTACCGTCCAATACTAAAAGCACTTGATGTGGTGCATCTGGAATTACTTTTTGAATTACTTTCTGGATTTTCGAAAGTTCGTTCATTAAGTTAATTTTATTATGTAATCGGCCTGCGGTGTCAATTAGAACAACATCGGCATTATTTGCCACTGCCGAGCTAACACTATCGAATGCGACGGAAGCGGGATCGGCGCCCATTTTTTGTTTCACAATAGGTACATTAACGCGTTGACTCCAAATGGTGAGCTGTTCAACGGCAGCAGCTCGAAACGTGTCTGCAGCACCAAGAATAACTGAATATCCCTTTGATTTGAATTGATAGGCTAGTTTTCCAATGGTTGTCGTTTTTCCAACGCCATTTACCCCTACAACAAGAATTACATAGGGCTTTGAATCTTTTGGAACATAAAAGTCTGTTTCGTCGATACTGTTATTCTCTTCCAACAAATTAGAAATCTCAGTACGCAGTATGTTGTTTAACTCCGAAGTGTTCACGTATTTATCGGCGGCCACTCTTTTTTCAATCCGATCGATTATTTTTAATGTTGTATCAATGCCAACATCAGAGGTAATTAAAACTTCCTCCAAATTGTCAAGAACATCCTCATCTACTTTAGTTTTACCTAAAACGATTCGTCCTAGCTTTGATAGAACGCTTTCGCGGGTTTTATTTAATCCCTTATCTAGGGACTCTTTTTTATCTCTTGAGAAAAAGCGCATAATCTTTCTAGTTTGTAGTATTGTTCAATCATAAAGTTACCAAAGGTACATATTTTTGTAAAATAGACAATTGAATTTCTGTACTTTAGAACGTATAGTTCGCAGGTTTTTTTAAAACACAATGGATTTAAAAATTCCATACACTAAGGGAAAATTATTTAAAACTATTTATATCCATTGGTCTGTTTTGATGCTTAAAACATGTTTGTGGGAGTAGGCATAAACAGCAAAAGCCCCCCAAATATGGAAGGCTTTCATTCTTTATATATAAAGATATGTTGCTTATTTTTTCTCGAAAAAATCTTTAATAGCATCTTGTGCTATAATATCTTCTTTAAAATTATAAGATCCCGATTTAGGTGATTTTACCATTTTAATTACTTTAGCGTAACTTTTAGCTGCGCCTTCTTTCTTTAATGTTGCTACTACTTTCTTTGCCATAACGCTGTTCTATTTAATTTCACGATGTAATGTCATGCGTTTAAGTATAGGGTTATATTTTTTCAACTCCATACGAGCAGTCGTGTTTTTACGATTTTTCTGAGTGATATATCGTGATGTACCTGGTTGTCCAGTCTCTTTATGCTCAGTACACTCAAGAATCACTTGAATGCGATTTCCTTTTGATTTTTTTCCCATTACTCCTTAATTTGTTGATTAAAAGCTCTTAATGAATCCATTTTTCTGGGCTTCTTTCAATGAATTAAGTAGCCCGTTCTTATTTACTGTTCTTAATCCGTTAGCGGATATTTTGATGGTGATCCAACGATCTTCCTCTGGAAGATAAAATCTCCTTTTGTTTATATTTGGGTAAAAACGTCTTTTAGTTTTGCGATTGGAGTGCGAAACGTTATTCCCTACCATCATTTTCTTACCTGTTATTTGACAAACTCGTGACATTTTGTATAGATTTTATTTCGTTATCTAAATTCGGATTGCAAATGTCCGAATTATTATTTAATTAATCAAAACTTTTCATGTTTTTTTTAATAAAAAGTTATCAATTTCAACAACTTAGAGGTTTTAATATTAAAGTTATTATTCATATATGCATTGTAAAGTGCTTAATAGTAGCAACATAGCCGCATTTGTGGATCGTTCTATATTTACACTTCGTAAAGTGCCAAAAGTGTATTGTTTGCTTGTTATAATGCCATTTATAGAAATTGCAATCCAAATTGTTCCCACTGGTTTTGTTTCTGTGCCGCCGTTGGGGCCTGCTATTCCTGTTGTAGCAATTGAAATGTTGCAATTTAAAGCCTCAGCAGCACCTTTAGCCATTTGCTCTGCCGTTTCCTGACTAACAGCTCCCTTGATGGATAGGGTGTCGTTATCAACATTTAAAAGGCTTGTTTTTATGTCGTTTGAATAGGCAATTATGGAGCCTCGAAAATAAGAACTGGCTCCAGGTATTTCGGTGATGGATTTGGCTATATTTCCTCCTGTACAACTTTCTGCAGTACAAATGGTTAATTGATTCGATTTTAGTATCTTAGAAATAGTTATTTGTATTGATTCTTCATTTACAGCTACAATTGATTTGCCTAAAATTTCTTTCAGTTGAGAAACATATTTGTCGTATTTGTAATTCTGTTCTGTTGGTCTAAATAGTCGTAGTTTTATGATTCCAGCCGAAGGTAAATAGGCAGGTTTCCATTCTTGAGGTAGGTTGTTTTCCCATGATTCTAACAGATGTGCCAGTCCTGATTCGGAGTGCCCCATGATTGAAAAAAGGTCGTAGCTTTGGGGTTTTAATTCGAATTCTTTTGAAAAAAAAGGGACTAATCGGTTTTCATATAACCATTTCATTTCGTGCGGAACTCCTGGTAAGCTAATAGTTATGGCTCGATGTTTCGATTCTTTAAAGAGCATTCCCGGGGCTGTGCCTACGCTGTTTCGTAGAACAATACAGTTTTCAGGTACCAGCGATTGATCGTGGTTGCGTTTATTTAAGTCAATCGATCCAAGTCGTCTCATAACCATCTCTTTAACGTCGTTTAAAACGTCTCCGTTTTGAACGAGTTTTGTGTTAAAATAGGATGCCAGTGACTTTTTTGTGATATCATCATTCGTAGGTCCCAATCCCCCTGTAATTACAATTAGATCAAAGACATTGATAACGGAATCTAATGTTTCAATAATTTCGGTTGCATTATCTTTGATACTGATCATTTTACGAATCTCAAATCCATCTTTGTAAAGGTGGTAGGCAAGCCATTGGCTATTTGTATCGGTAATTTGACCGATTATTATTTCGTCGCCAATGGTTATAATAAGAGCTGTTGGTTTTATCATTTAATATTTTTGTTTGTGGTAAATTACTTTCCTTTTCTTAACCGGGTTAATGAACTGGTTAATCGAGATCGCTTCATCATTGTTGCCGGAAATATCCCCGATTTAACCTGTTTTATATCTTCGATGGTATAAAAGGCATTTGGGTTATTGCTTTGAATAATGTTTTCTACTTTCAACAGCTCTTTTCTTTTTATAATTACATAGACCAAACTAACTTTACTGTATGTTCCTTTAGCGTCCACCAGAGTTGCTCCATAACCATGTTGATGTAGCTCTTTTAAAAGTGGAGTGGTGTCGCGTTCTGTAATAACCCGAATTATATGCACACCAATAGCCAGCTTTTCTTCAATTAGCATTCCAATATAATTTCCAGTGGCAAATCCGGCTGCATAGCCGATATAACAACTCCAATTATTAAGGTTCTTCATGATTTCACCCATGGCTATGATCCATATAAAAACTTCAAAAAAACCAAGGATAGGCGCAATACTCTTTTTCCCTTTTGAGATAAAGATAATGCGTAGTGTGCCAATACTTACGTCAAAAACCCGAGCTGTGAAAATGAGCAAGGGAAGAACGAGGTACGTAAACCAAAATGTGTCAAAAAATGTCTCCATAATTAATTAAAATCGTTGAATAGCATCGTAATAATGCTCGCGTTTGTCGTATTTTAAATCTTGCAAGATACTAGATTTAACTCGTATTGTAAAGTAATAGCTTTGATGGTCACCGAAAGGAACCCAGTCGAAACTCATGACCCAACAGTGCAAGTCGCGAGTTATTCCAAAGTTGGTTATTGATATTTGCTTTTTCTCTAAATCATAACCAGTACTGTAATTTATTTTCCATTTATTGGTAATGCTAAAATCCCCATCTAAATTAATGGTTTGCACAACTCTCTTTGTCAATACAGCTTTACTATAGTCGTATGAGTAGCTTACATTTAATGACCATGGAATATCAAAATAGTTGTAATAATAATTATAATCCATGGGATTAAGTGCAGGAAGTGTATTAGTATTCTTACCCGTAAATGTATTGGCATTGAGGTTGAAATTGGCGGTAAATCTAGCCGATGTTAGTCGTCCTAGTTTTCCGCTTTTGTCATATTCGAATCGATTAACTCGTGTCTGTGAAATCTCGTCTATAGCGTACCAATCCATGCTTCCAGAGAAGTCGAAATTCAAAAAATTCAAAAATCGCGTCCGAGCATTAAACGTCAAAGCTGACCAATTCATGCTATCGGCAACGGCATTATAACTACTTCGTAATCCAAGGTTGTCAAATAGAGTTATCTTCTTAGTGCTATTTGCGGTGTCCTTAGGCGTTCTTACTTTCATCTCAATATTATTGTTGAGGCTAAATGTGATGGATTGTGAACGTCCAATACTTGGCGTACCATAAACACCACTAAGATATCGATTGTAATTCAATGCAGCAAGCGAATCGGTTGCATAATAGCCGTAACTTGGATCTCCAAAATCGGGTCGATATGACAAACTTATTGCAGGATCATGCACTATTCGTATAGCTTCAACAGGGAGTGCAGGACTAAACTTGTACATTCCATATATTTTGGTACTCATGTTTACAGATGTACTGTAGTCCCACACTCTGTAAAAGCCTTTTGTTGTATCTGTGACCACGGTATCCCTTATTATGGGATCGGTTAATAAGTCGCCACCAGACGTTCCCGGAATGACTGATTTTTGCAGTCGATCAAAATACCATCGTTCCGTATAAGTTGCTTGAGGCGATATATTTATATGTTTTAAAAGCTTGATAGAAGCGCTTGATGATGCATTGTGTTTCACTCCATATCTAAATTTGTCGGACATTCTTGATGTTAGAAAATCGCGCTCATGCATTTTTGCAACATTTTGCACATTAGTGCTATAATTAACACCCACAGTTTCGTACCATTTTTGCTTACCAACACGTTCTTTTCGTGTAAAAGGGGTTTGTTTTCTCATGTTAAATGTGGCTGTGGGCAAGGTAAGCGATACCATGGTGTCCAGTGTGTTGACGGAGTGCTTTGCATTCATGTTCAAAGAAAAGGGTGTTCCAGCAAAGGTCTGCTGGTACGATATATCACTTGTTATTGTGCTTTGTATATAGTTGTTTAAATTTGTTGAGTAAATATTTGAGGAGGTGGAACGTAAGTTAACATTGGCTCCAAATCGTCTGTTGGGATGTGCTTTTGGATCCTGATTATGATTCCACACAAGAGCATAAGCACTCCGTATATTTTCATCGGATAATCCCGCCTCGCCCAAAACAATCTTCTCATATTGAGCCGAAATTTGTCCTTTAAATTTATATCGAACATTGTAATTTGAAAACATTTTAACATCCCATGAACCTTTTGAATAGATTGAACCCGTTAATTTCAGATCAAAATAGTCGGTTCCTGCCCAATAATAGCCAGCATTAGTTAGGTAAAATCCACGTTCCCGACTGTCGCCAAATCCGGGTATAACTAATCCTGAAGTTTGTTCTTTAGTAAAAGGAAAGTAACCAAAAGGTATGAAAATAGGCGTTGGAATATCTTCAATTACAAGATAGAGAGGACCCGAAACAATTTTCTCATTCTCAATTATTCGAGCTTTTGTCATGGCAATATAAAAATGAGGATGTTCGTGATTACAGGTGGTATATTTTCCTCCTTTTAAATCGATTACATTATTGTTGTGTTTTTTTGTGGTTTGACTATGCAAAAACCCTCCATCTTGTTCTGTTACAACATCTTGAATTAATCCTTTTTTAGTGTTGAAATTGTATTTTATTGTTCTGGCTTCAAATTCATCTTTCCCTTCTTTAAATATGGGAAAACCACTCATTTGTCCAGTTGAATCGACTCTTCCTGTGGCAAAAACTTCATTTTTATCAAAATCAATTTCGATGTATTCTGCTGTTAATTCAATATTTTGATATTTAACGCTCGCTTTTCCAATTAAAATCTCCTTCTTGTCACGGATATAAACAATAATACTATCTTCGGCTTTATAGTCAATGGGAAAGTCAAGCATTGACCCTTTTTTAGCCTGACCCTTAGGAGGTTGTGCCATTTTATCTGAGTTCTGCCCAAAGGCAAAGTTGTTACTCAAAAAAGTAATAATAAGAACTAATATGTAAAAATGTCGATACACTTATCTGAAATACGGTTTAGAAGTTATATTTTTGTATGTTTCTAATGAATAAAAAGAGAAAGTACACATACATGTTGAATTGTGCCCCAAAACTAATTAAAATCTTGCTAAGAATGCGTGACCTTTTTCCTATGGTTCGTTTTTTTTTACTAATATTTTTTTTAATCGCTGTAAAACAAACGGTTACCGCAAAAGTAGATAATGACAAACCGCATCGATTTATTGTGGTACTTGATGCCGGACATGGTGGCAAAGATACTGGAGCTCTCGGTTCATTTTCCGAGGAGAAAGAAGTAGTCTTAAATGTTACGTTGAAAATTGGCGAAATAATCCAGGAACGATTGCCCAATGTTAAAATCATTTATACTCGTACCGATGATACTTTCATTCCCCTATATGACAGAGCGCGAATAGCAAACGAAAACAAAGCCGATTTATTTGTTTCGTTGCATGCAAACTCATCCCGAAATATTACGGCAAGCGGTACAGAGACCTTTGTAATGGGGTTGCATAAAACCACGAGCAACCTTGAGGTTGCGCAAAAGGAAAATGCTGTAATTGCATTGGAGGATGATTATAGTGAACGATACGAAGGATATGATCCAAGTTCAGCAGAGTCGTTTATCATATTTTCATTGATGACCAACGCCCATCTTGATCAGAGTTTGTTTATTGCAGATATTGTTCAAAAGGAATTTACAGATCGAATTAATCGCAAAAATAGGGGCGTAAAACAAGCCGGCTTCTTGGTGCTTTGGAACACCACTATGCCCAGCATTCTGGTGGAACTTGGCTTTATATCAAATATCAACGAAGAGCGGTATTTGAATAGCGAAAAAGGAACCAATGAGCTTTCCGAGTCTGTTTTTAATGCCATTAAAGTATATATTGATGATTTGGAGAAAAACTTAAATGCTCTGAATGAGTCTAAAAATCATGAAGAAAAAGAAAAATTAGGGGGTGATAATGTGATTCCTAACAAACAGGATATCTATTTTTCAATTCAACTTACAGCTTCGAAGAGTACCCCCGATTTGAAAAAAAAGGAATTTATAGAACTAACGGATGTATATTATATACCTACAAATGGGTTTAATAAATATTATCATGGTAGTTTTGCTGAATATACGCAAGCAAAAGAGAAAATAGAGGCGTGTAAAAAATACTTTCCGGGAGCTTTTATCGTTGCTTTTGAGGAAGGAAACCCAATATCAGTAGATGTTGCTATTCGAAAATCCAGTAAAAAACAATAAAAATATAAATCATGGCATTCAGTCAACGTGCAAAATACAGTTTAATAGGGGTTGTCGTATTCTTAAGCCTTTTTATCCTTATTTGGGGATTAAACTATTTAAAAGGGAAAGATATATTTACAAATGACATTATGTATAATGTCACATACGAGAATGTAAATGGATTGACCGCTTCATCGCCGGTTTTAATGCGTGGATATAAAATAGGCGGAGTACAAAAAATATCCCTAGATCTTGAAGATAGAGGCGAGGTAAATGTTGTTATTGGAGTGACTCCTAAAATGAAAATACCAGTTGGTTCAATAGCTCGCATTATTAGTACCGATTTAATGGGAACAAAAGCCGTTGAAATACAACTGTCAAAATCTGATATATACCATACATCAGGCGATACCCTGATGGCTACTACTGAGGAGAGTTTAAAAGATCAGGTTGGTCTTCAAATGCTGCCCTTAAAACATAAAGCCGAAGATTTACTCAAAGAGCTCGAAGAGGCTATAAAAACGGTACGACTTATTTTTAATGAGAAAACACGCTTAGATATCCAAAGATCGGTGGGACATTTTACGTCGTCAACAAAAAATATTGATAATATTACCAAAATGGTCGATACGATCGTTCGTAATAAAGGGGGTGATATTGAGCAGATCTTAGCCGATATTCGATCTTTAACCGGTACTCTGAAAAGTAGCAATAACGATATTCAACGAATACTCCATAATTTCAGTAGCACAAGTGATTCATTGTCAAAAGTCTCATTTAAGCACACGTTCGATTTGTTGGAAGGGACTCTTGCTACAATAAACACCACGGTGCAAAAATTAGAGCAGGGAGAAGGTACTGTGGGACAACTAATGAAAAATGACTCCCTCTATAAGAGCCTTCTTGAAACTACTCAAAGTTTGAATAAACTTACCATCGAATTCACTGAAAATCCTAAGAAGTACATTAATTTTAGCGTGTTTGATTTGGGGAAAAGTGATAAAAAAAGAAAAGAAAAACGCTAACTGCCTTATACCAAAATGGATGTGGAAAACAAATTCTTTAAGGAGTACTTTGTCTTTATTGTAAGGTTCATTTATTTTAGAGTTGTGGTTTCAAAATGATCTTTTTTTAACATGTTGCAAAAATCATCGATTGGAAAGACAACTAGCATTCACATAGGTGTTTATACCTGCCTAATTAATCTGTAAAGTATTGATCTAAATTGGTGTTGAAAATGAAAATAACCATTTTAACGCATCTATATCTCTAATTATAAGCCATTTACATAATTAATAATATTTCTTTAATCTCTAAAGCATTACTGGTTAAGCTAATATTGAGATTTTGTCAAAAGCAAGCGAAAATAAATTTTTTTATTACATATTTTTTCACAAAATTGCATTGTAATTAGTTATTTGTTTTAAGTATTGATAATTAAGTAAAAGGAGTTTGAAAGTGAAGAATAAGAGCCATATTGAAGTTTGGAATGAGTGTTTAGGAATAATAGAGGATATTTTACCTCCTACTTCATATAAAACATGGTTTGAACCAATTGTGCCTGTGCGACTTGATGATTCGAATTTAAGCATCAAAGTTCCATCCATGTATTTTGTAGAATACCTCGAGGAGCATTTTATAGGACTTTTAAAGAAAACTCTTCGACGAGTAATTGGTCCTACAGCACGCCTTTCATACGAACCGGTAATGGTTCAAGGAAATACGAAAAATGCGTCAAAATCGGTTTCTGTTCCCACTCAAAACAAAATTGATGTATCCAATCATCCGGTGGAAATGCCAATGAGTATTGAAAAACGCAATCAAATAAAAAATCCATTTGTAATCCCTGGCATTCAAAAACTAAACATCGACTCACGCCTCAACCCACTATACTCATTTGATAATTTCGTGGAAGGCGAGTGTAATCGATTGGCACGATCGGCAGGATTAAATATTGCACAAAATCCAGGCACTACAACATTTAACCCGCTATTTATTTATGGCGGAAGTGGAATGGGAAAAAGCCATTTGGCGCATGCCATAGGAATTCAGGTAAAAGAGCATAACCCCGATAAAATGGTGTTATATGTTGATTCGCAACAATTTCAACAACAATTCGTAGATGCACGCCAAGCCAATGAGATAAACGACTTTATAAACTTTTATCGTATGATTGATGTACTAATCATCGATGATGTACACTCCTTTGCCCAAGGAAACAAACCTAAAACACAAGAAGCATTTTTTCATATTTTCAACTATTTACACCAAAGCTTTAAACAAATAATTCTGACTAGTGACAAAGCACCGTCGGAATTACAAGGTCTGGAACAACGTCTTTTATCCCGTTTTAAATGGGGTTTGGTGGCAGAGTTAGAAAAACCATCCTATGAAACGCGACTGGCCATTCTGAAACACCGATTGTATCGTGATGGGATAGAATTAAACTCCGATATTCAAAAATACTTAGCTAAATACGTAACCACAAATATCCGCGAAATGGAAGGCGCATTAATCTCTCTTTTAGCACACTCAACATTAAGCAAAAGTGAGATTACATTAAATTTAGCCCAAGACCTGGTTGATAAATTTGTTCGAAATACAAGGAAAACAATCACCATGGACTCCATTCAAAATACAGTTTGTAGCCACTTTAAAATCACCCTCGAAGAATTAAAAAGTAAAACTCGACGACGTGAAATTGTTCAGGCTCGACAAATAGCCATGTATTTTGCTAAATCATTAACCAAAGAGTCGTTAGCAACCATTGGAACAAATATTGGAGGTAAAGACCACGCTACCGTATTGCATGCATGTAAAACGATTAAGAATTTAATGGAAACTGATCGACATTTTAGAGAGAATGTTCAAGAAATTGAGAAGACCTTTAAGAGTTGAAAATTTATCTAATATGAGTTAAGAAAATTCTAAAATTATATTTATTCGATATAGTTTTAGAATTTTCTTAATTTTGTACTTTTATAAAATTAATGATATGTCAATAATAATTAAAACAGAAGAGCAAATAGAGGGAATTAGACAAAGCAGTAGATTGGCAGCCAATGTTCTTAAATATATTGAGCCATTTGTTAAAGAAGGCGTAACCACCGCCCACCTCGACGATCTTATGAATTCGTATATCATTAAAAATGGTGCAATATCGGCAACAATTGGATATCAAGGATACCCTAAAGCATCGTGTATATCGATTAATGAGGTGGTTTGCCATGGAATTCCGTCCGAAAAAGTGATTTTGCAAAACGGTGATATTGTTAATATTGATGTTACCACCATTTTAAACGGTTATTTTGGCGACACCAGTAAGATGTTTACCATTGGGGAGGTGTCGGAAGAAGCTATCGCCTTGATTGAAACAACGAAACATAGTCTTGACTTAGGCATTCAACAAGTAAAGCCAGGCGCTAATTTCGGAGACATCGGTTATGCCATAGCACGTTATGCTCAAAGTAAAGGATATAGTGTAGTGTATGAGTTTTGTGGACATGGTGTTGGTATTCAATTTCACGAAGATCCTCAAATTGAACATATTGCACGAAAAGGTTCCGGAGCTAAGATGAAGGCAGGTATGATATTCACCATCGAACCAATGATTAATATAGGAAAACCGCGTGTTACCATCGATAGGAACGATGGTTGGACCGCTAAAACAATTGATGGAGAACTGTCAGCACAATTTGAACATACCATACTTGTTACCGAAACCGGATTCGAGATTCTTACGATCCCAACAATTTAAAACACAACATATTATTTGTATTTATATAACAGCAATACATATATTTGATTCTAACCTGTAAATTTATAAACAGATGAAACTTTTAGAAGGAAAAACAGCAGTAATTACCGGCGCATCTCGTGGAATTGGGCGTGCAATGGCTATATTTTTTGCGCAAAATGGAGCAAATCTAGCTTGCACCGATTTAGCATACGACGAACATGCCCAAAGTCTTGAAAAAGAACTTGTAGCACTGGGAGTGAAAGGGAAAGTGTATGCCTCAGATGCCAGTGATTTTGCTTCTTGTGAAAAGCTTGTCGATCAAGTTGTTTCGGATTTTGGCACCATCGATATTCTTGTCAATAATGCAGGTATTACTCGCGATCAATTGTTAATGAGAATGACTGAAGATCAGTGGGATTTGGTGATCAAGGTTAATTTGAAATCGGTATTTACAATGACCAAAGCAGTTCAAAAAGTTATGTTGAAGCACAAAAGTGGTTCTATAATTAATATGAGCAGCGTGGTTGGCGTTGGCGGAAATGCAGGACAAGCAAATTATAGTGCATCTAAAGCCGGAATGATTGGTTTTACAAAGTCAATTGCTAAAGAATTGGGATCACGTAATATCCGTAGTAATGCAATTGCTCCCGGATTTATTATCACAGATATGACCGGACAATTACCCGAAGATGTTGTTCAAGGATGGTACGAAAAAATTCCCTTACGTCGTGGAGGTACAGCTGAAGAGGTAGCTAAAGTAGCATTATTTCTAGCTTCCGATTTATCGTCGTATGTTAGTGGACAGGTAATCAGTGTTTGTGGCGCAATGCAAACGTGATAATCATTGGTTAAGCTAACGCATAATGCCACTTTGGAGCTTTCTTAAAAAGCATATCAAAAACTATTTTTTAAACTAAGTAATAGATAACTAAGCGAGAAACAAGAATTAATTTCTGTTTCTCGTTTTTTTATTCATGTCGGGCTACAACTCCTCAGAAAAAACATCTATTTTTGAGAAAGCGTAATATGAATAATAAAAGCGGTATATTAAACGAAATATGCTGCATTATGGTTCGTTAATGCAATGTTCAATGTGCCATTTTAAAATTGCAAACAATAAAAACAATCATGAGCAATTTCTTACAATATTTTTTCTACTTCGTTTTATCAATTTGCATTGGTGGAATCCTTAGTTACTGGTTTTATTACAGATCTAAAAAACAGAAGTTTAGCAAAAACGTTCGCATCCTATTGTTTGCATTACGTACCACTACTATTACGTTGATTATTCTTCTGCTGTTAAATCCAAAAATCATTTTTACAACACAAAAGGAGATAAAACCAAAACTTTTATTGGCCATTGATAATAGTAAGTCAATTAAGTATTTAACGGATTCCGTTTTGCTCTCTACCGCAATTAATCAGATTGATAAAGAGATTGAAAAATTGCAAGAGATTTACGATGTAACAAAAATCACTTTTGGGGAGTCAGTGTGTGACACCTGTGATTTATCCTTTACCGAAACGGAAACAAATATTGCTTCTGTCTATAACTATGTTGATATTAATATGCAGGTTAATCTACCCAAGGCCATCGTTTTATTTTCCGATGGCTTAATAAATAGTGGTGGAGATCCAACACAAAATAAACTTGCTAAAACCATACCCACGTTTTCGGTCGTACTTAGCGATACAAATCAAGTTAATGATACATGGATAGCAGGAATATTGCATAATCCAGTGGCATTTACCAATAATAAGTTTCCCTTGGAAATCGATGTTCGTCGCACCGGAGAAGGAGTTGGTTTGCACCAATTGCAAGTGTTTGAAAATGAACGTTTAATCGGTACACATAATGTTTCTTTTAATCGAGATGAAAAACGGGTTAAGAAAACCATTTATTTATCCAGTTCAAAACTGGGAGTACATCAATATAGGGTGGAACTTGTAGAATCGCCGGATGAAAAGAATATTGAAAATAACCAAGCAATTGTTGCCATTGAGATATTGGATTCTGAAACCAAGTTACTGTTGCTCTACAGTGCTCCATCGCCTGATATTGGCATTATAAAAGAGACCTTTAAAACAGTTCCATCGTATCATTTAGATATTGCTCAAGTATCTGATTTTAAGGGGAAAATAGATGATTACAAGGTGATAATATTCTCTCAAATTCCCAATCAAGACAACCAATTTAATAATCTAGTAAAGTTGAGTATAGATAAAAAGAAGGCAATCTGGTTTTTAATGGGATCAAAGTCGAATACAAATCAGCTGAATCAACTAAACTTAGGGTGGAGTTTTAATCAAACAATTAATCAAGGTAATTATGTATATCCAGTTGTAAATAAGAATTTTGATTACTTTCAAATTCCTTCAATATTTGAGATGATGCTCGATAAAGTTCCTCCAATTTACACCCCGTTTGGAGTTTGGAATGTTAGCAATGAAAAAGAAATTTTATTGAGCCAACGCATAGGATCAACGCAAACAATGAATCCTTTACTAATCACAACAATTAAAGGAGATCAACGAATTGCACTTTTGACCGGCGAAGGATTGTGGCGATGGCGCATATTTTTTGGAAGAGCTTACGGCAACGCCTCACCAGTGTATGATTTTATACAACAAGTGGTTAACTTTTTAAGCTTAAGCTCCGACACGTCTCCGTTCCGGGTAACATCTAACTCAATTTGGCCAAAAACAGCGAATATTAGCATTGAATCTTTTGTCTATAACCATAATTATCAACTCGTTAACAATGCTAACGTAGACTTGGAAATTGAAGATGCTAATGGAAATTTAATAGCCTATAAAATGGCACCATTTAAAAATCACTATAAATCATATATTGGCACTCTGCCACTGGGAACATATTCGGCTAAAGGAATTTATAAAACAGATTCAGTAACCTATATGGATAGTAAAGTTTTTGTTGTAGCCGATATTGATATTGAGAAACTCGCATCCATGCCCGACACCTTAATGCTTAAAAAGATTGCGGGAAATAATAACGATAATCTTTTATATATTAATGAAATAGAGACATTAACCGAACGTATTGTTTCAACAGTTAATAAAAAACCAATGATAACAATTAATAATGTAGTTGCCAGTTTCAATTCAATAATTTTGATTTTAATATTGTTAGTGCTTACAACAACATTAGAGTGGATTTTACGTAAATATAATGGTCAAATTTAAACTTTTGCTTAATACTAAGGAGAGAAAAATTATGAAAATCAAAAACGCACTCATATTTGCAACAGGATTGTTGATTTTTATGCTAACGTCTTGCAATGTGGTTCAAAAGGTACGTTTCGAGGTGTTGATTCCGGCCGATACCATTGTGGAGATACAAAATAGAAATATTGATATTGTAAATACCTATTTTAATACCAATCCCAAACCCATTGATGATAAATCATATGATAAATGGCAGTTCGACAGTTTGTTTTCATTTGCTTGCATCGAAACTGTTTATTCTTCCATAAAGGAGTCGGGTAGATTTATTCCTCAACGTGTTGATACGGCATATAATAGAACTAAAAGTTATAACGACAAAATTGAATTAACCCATGTTGACTTACGAACCTCCGTACTTTCAGAACCCGTAAAGGACTATTATTCTGGATTATATAAAGCTAGAGTACGTATCGATTATTGGGTAAAATGGGAAATTTTAAACTCCGATGGCAAAACAGTATTTAATAAAGACTATACCGATACCGTGTGGGTTGAAGGCAGTAAAAGTTCGTTTACATCGTTATCTGATCTAGTAAACATTGATAAAGCTACATATTATATACTCGAAAAAACGGCAATCGATTTTGCTCGGAAAATTTCACCCCATTGGCGCGGTACATATCGATATATATTTACCACGGGTCACAACGATTTTGTAATGGCAGAACATTATATTTCGAAGAATGAGTGGGAAAAAGCAGAACAAATTTGGTTGCAATTTGAGGATAGTAACAATAAAAACTTATCGGGAAAAGCCAATTATAATTTAGCAGTTAAGAACGAGAGGGATGGAAAGCTATTACTCGCATTAGAATATGCAAAAAAAGCCTATGAAACACATCGTTTTGCCCAAGCACGAGAATTAGTTTCAATCTTGAGAGGACGCATAAACAATGTTGCTAAGATAGAAAGCCAAATACCATAACTTGCATCAATATTGTTTTTAGCGACGTAAATGCGCACCTAATAAAATCCGTATCATTCACCCACTAATGCATGATATACTAGCAGAAAGCTTTTTAAAAGGATGTTTTTTGAGCTTTTGTTAGGTCGTCCCATTTATGTGCAATAAAACATCCAAATCATAGAAGATAAATTATTACCAACCCTTAATGTTTTGTCAAAAATTATTATTTAAAATAAAATGCTGGGAAACAGAGTCATAAATAAATCAACTCTATTTCGAACAGAAGAAAAGAATTGTTATTTATTATTACGATCATGTTGTTAGGATGCATTCTGTTTTTTTATAATTTTGTAGCTAGCAGTCCATTTATCGGTGGTTATAGTATAACGTACAGGGAATGAAAGCAGTTCAAAAACAAACAAATACAAATTATAATTCGTTAAAACTGCCATAACTATTTTTTAGGTGTAACATATTTTATATCTTTGGGTGAGTAAGAACGTTTCAACTAATCAACAAAACCAAATGAAAGGCATTAAATTTTTCAGTTATATAGCTATATTCCAGCTTCTTTTTCCGTTAATAATTTATGCTCAAGAAGCAGATCCAGTTTTAGAAAAGTTATATCTCCAAGCACGAAGAGAATACAATCGAGGGAACTTTGTAGATGCTGCTAATCAATACAAAGATCTGGTTGATAGAGATCCCAATTCATTTTTGTATAATTATGAGCTTGGACTTTTGTGTTTTTATGAGTTAAATAATAAGAAATCGAGCATACGATATTTTAACTCTGCCATTGATAATATGAAAGATACTATTATCGACATATACAACTATTTAGGGCAAGCATATCAAGCAAATTTGGAGTATGATAAGGCAATAGAAATATTCCAATTATACAGTTCAATTCCTCCAAAACCAGGAGTGATAAAAATTAGCATGAAACGTTATATTTCTCAATGTATTGACGAGAAAAATAAAATTGAAAAAATTGCTAAACAGCGTGAAAACATTAGCGAATCAGGAATACAGGTGGTTAATGCAGGCCACGTAGTAAATAGTGAGTATTCCGATTATTCCCCTCGTTTTGTTGATAAAAGCTCCCTGATTTTTACATCAGCTCGAGAATTTGACTATCAATTTGAAGTTTATATCCACAAGCCATATATTGCTACTAGAGAGAGTAACCTCCTTTTCAACAAGGTATCAAAATTAGCAGATAGCGATAAGTCAGAAATTGTATTTGATCCTGAATGGCACACAATTATAACCGATTTTACACCTGATTTGAAAAAGGTTTTTTATATGTATGAAGAACTGATCTATATGAGGGAAGGGCAGTTGGACCAAATTATTGAACCCCTTCGGTTGCCTAAAGAGATAAATCAAACAAGACGAAGTTCTTCTGCCACAGTCTCTACCGATGGTTTGCGATTAATATACAGTCTGTATGACAAAAAGTTAAAACGTTGGGACTTGTATCAATCTACACGGCAAAACGATGGAGTTTGGCGAAAAGGAGAGAAAATTGAAACTCTTTCCAGTGATCGAGACGAGCAATATCCATTCTTATCCGAGGATGGATATACGCTTTATTTCTCATCCACAGGCCACAACTCTTCCGGCGGTTACGACATTTTTAAAAGCACCTTAAAGGAGAATAATGAGTGGTCAACACCCGAACGTTTGGCCGAACCCATTAATTCAGCCGATAACGATGTATGGTTCTCCATTTCCCCTGACGGAAAAAGAGGGCTCTTCTCAAGCGATCGAAAAGGTGGATTTGGGAACTATGATATTTATGAAGTGAGCTTTTAAGTCGCCTTAAAACACCCTTGTCTTTATTTAGAAAAGAGTTTTGACTCCTTTATTTCTATTACTTTCCCGAACTGTTTTAGCTGGTTCATATCAATTTTAGATTTATCTCCAGTGATTGATATCACAAAGTTATTTCCCTTTAAAACTCTCTGATAAAAGGAGTAGAGCTGTTCCCAGGTCAAGTTTCTGTATTGTTCCAATAAATCAATTGCTGGATCTTCAGAATAGCCTTGGTATTTCCATTCTTGAATTTTGTGATGATAGTCTCTAAATCCTGGTTTATCGGTTATGGTTTTATTAATTAAATACTCTTTAATCATCTCCAATCGCTCTGGTTTTTGTGGCAATGATTTTATAATGGAATCAACCAACGTCAGGGCTTCAATTGTTTTATCAGTTTGCGTGCCTAACGTGGCATTGAAATGCACAGGATTGTTTTCAATCTTAGGCATTGGAAAGCCTCCGCCAACGTTGTATGCTAAACTGCGATATTCACGAACTTCTTGGACTAAAATGCCTGAAAATCCACCGCCCAGATATACATTGAATGCGGTTAAAAGGGCATAATCCACTTTGTTAATTTGGCATTTTGATGTTAAAAGTATTTTTGATTGTGTCGCCTTTTCATGTTGGTGAAAAATACAACATCCTCTGTGTAGTCAATGCTGTTTTTTTCAGAGGGTGATTCGGAAGGTTTTATTTCGCTTGAAAAT
>JAQVXQ010000224.1 GCA_028709085.1 Salinivirgaceae bacterium
CCACTTTTTTCAACCATTCTGATGCTGGGCATTCCTGCTCAAATAGCTGGATGTGAAAAATTGATTCTATCTACGCCACCCGACAAAAATCAACAAATTAATCCTGCAATTTTATATACAGCTCAACGAGTTGGAATTACCGAAATATACAAAGTAGGTGGAGCTCAGGCAATTGCAGCAATGGCTTACGGAACAGAAACCATTCCTCCGGTGTATAAAATATTTGGACCCGGAAACCAATACGTAACCAAAGCCAAAGAGATTGTGCAACAAGATGGTGTGGCGATTGATATGCCCGCCGGACCCAGCGAAGTATTGGTCATTGCCGACAATACATGTAATCCCCAATTTGTGGCAGCCGATTTATTATCACAAGCGGAACATGGAGCTGATAGTCAGGTGATTCTATTAAGTAACAATCAAAATACGATTGACAAATGTTTGGCTGAAGTGAATACACAAATAGAACATTTACCCCGAAAAGAGACTGCTTTAAAAGCCTTAGCCAACAGCAAAGCGTTCCTATTAAATAGTATTGAAGAGTGCGTTGCATTTAGCAATAAATATGCCCCCGAACACGTAATAATAGCATCGAAAAATGCACGTGATTTCATAAATTTCATCACCAATGCTGGGTCAGTATTCATTGGAAATTACAGCTGCGAGTCGGCCGGCGATTATGCCAGCGGAACAAACCACACCTTGCCAACCAATGGATTTGCAAAAAACTACAGTGGGGTTTCGTTGGATAGTTTTGTAAAGAAAATAACCTTTCAAGAACTCAGCAAAGAGGGCATAAAAAACATCGGTAGAGCCATTGAAATTATGGCCGAAGCTGAAGAATTAATGGCGCACAAGAATGCAGTAACGTTACGATTAAAAGAGATTGACAATGAATAACATAGAAAAAATAGTCCGTCGAAACATTTTGGAACTACAACCTTACTCAAGTGCCAGAGATGAGTTTAGCGATAGAAATGGTATCTTTTTAGATGCCAACGAAAATCCTTTTGGTGAACTAAATCGGTACCCTGATCCGTACCAAAAAGAACTAAAACAGAAATTAGCTGAAATGCGTGGTGTCGATACAAAAAACATATTTGTTGGGAATGGCAGCGATGAAGTTATCGATCTGGCATTCAGAATATTCTGCAATCCAGGAATTGACAAAGCATTAACTTTCACTCCTACATACGGAATATATGAGGTTTCCGCTGCAATCAATAACGTGGAAATTGTGAACGTACCCTTAAACAAAGCGTTTCAAATAGATTTAGAGAAAACAAAACCATACTTGAATGACAAGAGGGTCAAGTTAATTTTTATCTGTTCGCCGAACAACCCAACGGGCAATTTAATGAACAAAAAGGAGATTGAATTTATTCTGAACAACGCAAATGGCATCGTCATAATCGATGAGGCGTATATCGATTTCTCTAACGAAACATCAACCATTGCTTTAATTAATCAGTATAAAAACCTCATTGTAAGTCAGACAATGAGTAAAGCTTGGGGATTAGCAGCAGCCAGAATTGGAATAGCGTATGCCAATGAACAGATTATTTCGCTTTACAATAAGGTGAAATCACCATATAACGTAAGCGAGTTGAATCAAAAACAGGCTCTTAAAACGCTCAACAACTATGATTTATATAGCTCTAATTTACGTACTATTTTAGATGAAAAAGAGCAATTAAAAATGGCGTTGCAGCAAATCAATGTGGTGAAAAAAGTATATCCCTCGGATGCCAACTTCCTTTTAATTGAAGTTGACAATTCCAACGAAATATATTCAACGTTAGTGAATCAAAAAATTATTACCCGAAACAGAAACAAACAAGTTCCAAACTGCATCCGAATATCGGTGGGAACTCCCGATGAAAACCGAGCATTAATAACCGCACTAAAAGAGCTACGATGAAAAAAGCACTGTTTATCGACAGAGATGGAACGTTGGTGATGGAACCACCCATCGATTTCCAATTGGACAGTTTGGAAAAACTAGAGTTCTACCCAGGGGTTTTTCAATGGTTATCGAAAATCGCCCTTGAATTTGATTACGAGTTAGTTATGGTCACAAATCAAGATGGATTGGGAACCCAATCTTTCCCGGAAGAGACCTTCTGGCCTGCACAAAACAAAATTATCCAAGCATTTAAAAACGAGGGCGTTGAGTTTAGCAAAATCCTGATTGACAAGAGTTTTCCCGAGGAAAATGCGCCAACTCGTAAACCCCGAACCGGGCTTTTAAACCAATATATATATGGCAATTATGATTTAAAAAACTCATATGTTATTGGAGACAGAGCAACGGATATGGAACTGGCAACAAATCTCAAAGCTCAAGGAATTTTTCTGGGAGAAGAAAACAAAGATGCGGTTCTCTCCACAAAAAGCTGGGCTGAAATCTATACTTTTCTAAAAACCACTCCACGGAAAGCAACTGTTACCCGAACCACAAAAGAAACTGCCATAACGATTACGGTTAATTTTGATGGCAAGGGTCAATCCAAAATAGATACAGGAATAGCCTTCTTTGATCATATGTTGGAGCAGATTGCCAAACATGGAAATTTAGATTTGGAAATTGACGCTAAAGGCGACTTGCAGATCGACAAACACCACACTATCGAAGATGTAGCAATTACGCTAGGCGAAGCTTTCCTAAAAGCACTTGGGAGCAAAAGAGGGATTGAAAGATATGGTTTTTTGCTGCCCATGGACGATTGTTTAGCACAAGTAGCCATTGATTTTGGTGGCAGGCCATGGTTGGTTTGGGATGCTCCGTTTACCCGCGAAAAAATTGGAGAAATGCCCACTGAAATGTTTATGCACTTTTTTAAATCGCTGAGCGATGCTGCCAAATGCAACCTAAACATAAAAGCAGAAGGTGAAAATGAACACCACAAAATAGAGGTAATTTTTAAAGCGTTTGCAAAAGCAATAAAAATGGCCGTTAGCAAAACAGAAATTTACGACATCCCCAGCACAAAAGGAACAATATGATTGCAATTGTAAAATACAATGCCGGAAACATAAAATCAGTCCAAAATGCGTTAAATCGATTGGGCTACGAAAGTTGCATTACCGATGACCCAACTTCGATTTTGAATGCCGAAAAAGTGATTTTTCCGGGAGTTGGCGAGGCTAGTACAGCCATGAAATATCTAAAAGATAAAGGCATTGACGAGGTAATAAAGTCGGTTACGAAACCCTTTTTAGGCATCTGTTTAGGATTACAACTCATGTGCAACAAATCGGAAGAGGGCGACACTCCCTGTTTGGGAATCTTCGACACCAATGTAAAGCAATTCCAACCCAACGACAAAGTGCCACACATGGGATGGAATGATTTTGCATCCATTAAAGGGACGCTGTTTCAAGGAATAAACGTGTGGGACGATCTCTATTATGTCCATAGTTACTACGCCGAATTAAACAACGATACCGTTGGTATTTGCAATTATATCAACCCATTTAGCGCAGCATTGCAAAAAGATAATTTTTACGCTACTCAGTTTCACCCCGAAAAATCGGCTGAAATTGGAGCACAAATCCTTAAAAACTTCTTGAAATTATGAGAATAATTCCCGCCATAGATATTATAGAAGGCAAATGTGTACGACTTTCAAAAGGAGATTACAACACAAAAAAGGTTTATAATGAAAATCCATTGGAAGTAGCCAAGGAATTCGAAGACAATGGCATTCAATATCTACACGTAGTGGATTTAGATGGCGCAAAATCGCAACACATTGTAAACTATAAAGTGTTAGAAAAAATCTGTAGTAAAACAAATCTAAGCGTTGATTTTGGAGGTGGTTTGAAGTCGGACAACGATTTGCAAATTGCATTTAACAGTGGCG
>JAQVXQ010000062.1 GCA_028709085.1 Salinivirgaceae bacterium
GTAAAGAGTAGAAGTGTGGTTATATTTGTAAAATTAAAATGGGGGGTTATCGAAATGTCCCATTTTGAATTTTAAATGAACTTGAAAATAGATAATAGATGAGAAAATGGCGTGTCGAAGATTCTGCAGAACTCTATAGCATTAAAGGTTGGGGTTTAAATTATTTTTCAATTAATGATAAGGGAAATGTTGTAGTGACGCCTCGTGAAGGAGATCATGAAGTTGATCTGAAAGATT
The DNA here is from genome assembly GCA_028709085.1 of Salinivirgaceae bacterium. Lineage (GTDB taxonomy): Bacteria > Bacteroidota > Bacteroidia > Bacteroidales > Salinivirgaceae > JAAYQU01. Next base: position 238 of record JAQVXQ010000062.1, read on the forward strand.
TGGTTGACGAATTACAACTTCGCGATTTGGCAACACCAATGTTGATTCGTTTTCCCGACATTTTGGATACTCGTATTGAACAGATGTCCAGTTGTTTCAAGGTTGCCAAGGAACTCTATGATTATAAAGGACAAAACTTTATAATTTACCCCATAAAGGTAAATCAGATGCGCCCCGTGGTTGAGGAGATTGTAACTCATGGTCGAAAATTTAATATTGGATTGGAAGCGGGGTCAAAACCAGAATTACACGCCGTAATAGGAATTAACACCGACAACGACTCTTTGATAATTTGTAATGGATACAAAGATGAAGATTATATTGAGCTGGCTTTGCTTGCTCAAAAAATGGGACGCCGAATATTTTTGGTGGTCGAAAAACTAAACGAACTAAAATTGATTGCAAGTGTGGCTAAGCGTTTGAAAGTGAGGCCTAATTTGGGAATCCGTGTAAAACTGGCAAGTTCCGGTAGTGGAAAGTGGGAAGATAGTGGGGGTGATGTGAGTAAATTTGGTCTTACATCCAGTGAAGTGCTTGAAGCATTGCAGATTCTGAATCAAAACAATATGCGCGATTGTTTGCAATTGGTGCATTTCCATCTGGGAAGTCAAATTACTAAGATTAGAAAAATAAAAGTAGCCCTACGCGAAGCAGCACAATTTTACGTGCAAATTGTGAAATTGGGCTACGATCTAAAGTTTGTTGATATTGGCGGAGGATTGGGTGTCGATTACGACGGAACCCGTTCTTCGGAGAGTGGCAGCAGTGTAAACTATAGCATCCAGGAATACATTAACGATGCAGTATCAACCATTGTAGATGCAGCTGATAAGAATGGTTTAGAGCATCCCAATGTTATTACCGAGTCGGGGCGTTCTTTAACGGCACACCACTCTATTTTAGTGTTCGAGGTGTTGGAAACGGCTGGAATCCCAAAATGGAAAGAGTCCGACATAATTAAGGACGACGACCATGAGTTAGTGCTTGAGTTGTATAATTTGTGGGATAATTTAAACCAACCTCGTTTGTTTGAAACCTACCACGATGCCCAACAAATCCGAGAAGAGGCGCTGGATCGGTTTAGCCTGGGGATGCTTGATCTTAGAACCAGAGCTCAGGTTGAAAAACTTTATTGGTCGATTGTGAAAGAGACATTTACTATGACTGAACAGATGAAGCATGTTCCTGATGAGTTGCGCAAGTTATCAAGACTATTGTCCGACAAATATTTTTGCAATTTCTCGTTGTTTCAGTCTCTGCCCGACGTGTGGGCCATTGACCAAATATTTCCAATAATTCCGTTGCAACGCCTCGATGAGAAACCCGATCGATCGGCAACAATACAGGATATAACCTGCGATTCGGATGGAAAAATCGATAACTTTATCTCTACAAAGAATTTCTCCTATTATCTCCCGGTGCATAAGCTCAAAGCTAGAGAACCCTATTATATTGGTGTGTTTTTAGTGGGAGCCTATCAGGAAATTTTAGGTGATTTGCATAATTTATTTGGTGATACAAATGCAGTACACGTTTCGGTGAATTCAAAAGGATACACAATCGATCAAATTATTGATGGCGAAACCGTTGCAGAGGTTCTTGATTACGTTCAATATAATGCCAAGAAACTCGTTCGCACGGTGGAAACATGGGTTACTTCTTCGGTAAAGGCTGGAACAATAACAACTGAAGAAGGGAAGGAGTTTTTATCGAATTATCGTTCAGGACTTTATGGATATACTTATTTAGAATAAGATAAACATTCTTAGCATTCCTATAATTCAAAAAAAACGGCGTTGTCAGATTTATGACAACGCCGTTTTTTTAATTGCTTTTATAATCGCTCCGCAATTTTCTTCCAATCCAATACATTCCAAAAGTTAGAGATGTATTTTGGACGTGCATTTTGGGTGTCTAAATAGTATGCATGTTCCCAAACATCGACAACCATTAAACATTTAATGTCTTGACGTATAGGAGTTTCCGCATTTGAGGTTTGCATTATTTCCAATTTACCATCGGCCGTTTTAACCAACCAAGCCCAACCGCTTCCAAATAAAGTAGCACCTGCTTTTTCGAATTCGGTCTTAAATTGATCTACAGAACCAAAGTTCTTAACAATCATTTTCTCAAGATCTCCAGTGGGCGATGTTTCTGCTTTGGCTGAAAATTGCTCGAAATAAAAAGTGTGATTCCATACTTGGGCAGCGTTATTAAAAATCCCCCCGGAACTTTTCTTAATAATATCGATGAGCGACATATTTTCAAAATCAGTCCCTTTTATAAGGTTGTTTAAATTGGTTACGTACGCTTGATGGTGTTTTCCGTGATGGAATTCGAGTGTTTTTTGTGAAATGTGTGGCTCTAATGCATTGATTGCATATGGAAGAGCGGGTAATTCGTGAATCATAATATTCTATTTTACGTTTGTGTACTTATAATACAAACGTAACTCTATTTTGTTGAACTTTCAATAGAATAAATAGAACAAAATTCAGTTGTAGAATAATTATTTTACTGTGAATCAGTAGCTATGGTTGAAGATAAAAAACTTTCCGGCGGTTTGAGCTATTTGAATTATGTAGAGAATAGAAATTAATGATAATACACGTTTTAATGTTGATACAGTTATGTGAAATTGTGTATAATATTACGCCGGAAAGTTTGCTGGTTTGTGGTGTTTCTATTTAGTGTTTATGTACAATTCGTTTACTTTTTCCCAGTTAATAATATTCCAGAAAGCCTTAATGTAATCGGGTCTTCTGTTTTGGTAATGTAGATAGTACGCATGTTCCCAAACGTCGAGCGCAATAATGGGAGTTCCTTTAAATTCGCTAATCCCCATTAATGGATTGTCTTGGTTTGGCGTGCTTCCAATTTCTAGTTTTCCGTTATTATTGACCAACCACGCCCAGCCAGAGCCAAAGCGGGTAGCCGCTGCTGCATTAAATTTCTCTTGCATTGCTTCAAATGAACCAAAACTCGAATTGATGGCTTCCGATACTTTACCCGTTGGTTTTCCACCGCCTTTGGGCGACAAGAGTTCCCAGAATATATTGTGATTATAATATCCACCAGCATTATTTCGGACGGCAATGTCGTATTTGTTTATGTTCGCTAAAATAGTTTCAATTTTCAGCGAATCGGGGTTGTCCTTCAAAGCATTATTTAAATTATTTGTGTATCCTGCATGATGCTTTGTGTGGTGAATCTCCATGGTTCGTGTATCGAAATGGGGTTCTAATGCATCGTAATTGTATGGTAAATTAGGGAGTTCAAATTTCATAATATCTATTTTTTTAATTGAAGTTACTTGTTTTTATGTATTTGCTATAGAAACATTCGGTTCATGAAAATGTTCAGATAAAAAGATGTTTTTATCTGAAAATAGAGTTGACAGATGAATTCCGAGTGCAATACTGGGGAGTGAAAACGCATTATTTGCGACGTGACAATCTTTTTTAGAATCTACGACTCAGCAAACTTAATAATAGATCATGCCTTTATTTTGCTAAATATTTGTAAATTCGCCACCCGTTTTGCATTTACTAGTTGAATCTAAGCATATTTTTGTTAAATTGGATACGAATTCATTTTTTTTAGAATCATATGAGCAACTTTAATAATACTTTATTGCAGGTAACCCACAACGGAATGGGACATGGAGATGAGAAATTGGGATTAATCCTAATTTCAAATTATTTCAAGTTAATCAACGAAGAGAGCATTCCACCAAAATTTATAGCGTTCTATAATAGTGGTGTACAATTGGTTTGCGAGGGTTCGCCTGTTGTAGAAATAGCGAAAATTCTTGAGCAAAGAGGGGTTAAGATGATCGTTTGTACTACGTGTTTAAAATTCTTCAATTTGGAAAACAAACTCGAAGTTGGGATTGCGGCGTCTATGATGGATATAATTTCTTTGCAGAAAATAACCGAACACGTTATTAACATTTAGAATAAATCGACTCTTTTTGAATCATATTTATGTTGGTTTATGTGGCTTGCATTGAGCGTTCAAAATAAAAAACGGCTCTCTTATTATTAAGAGAGCCGTTTTTTTATGGTGTTTATTTGTTACGCATCAATTTTCGCGTATTTAGCATGTGTTTCAATAAATTCACGACGCGATGGTACGTCGTCGCCCATAAGCATTGAGAATATCCGGTCCGCTTCTGCCGCATTTTCAATGGTTACCTGTCGAAGTATTCTTTGTTCAGGGTCCATTGTTGTAGACCAAAGTTGTTCAGCGTTCATTTCTCCTAGACCTTTATATCGCTGGATATTTACAGAACCTTCGTTGCCACCGCCAAACTCTTGAATAAACTGAGCGCGTTGCTCTTCGTTCCAACAATAGCGCTCCGTTTTTCCTTTTTTCATTAAATAGAGTGGAGGAGTTGCAATATATAAATGTCCGCGCTGAATAAGCTCGTTCATATGGCGGAAAAAGAAGGTCATGATTAGTGTAGCAATGTGAGATCCATCGACGTCGGCATCACACATGATAATTATTTTATGATATCTGAGTTTTTCAAGATTGAGTGCTTTTGTGTCTTCATTGGTTCCGATATGAACTCCCAGTGCGGTGAAAATATTTTTAATTTCTTCGCTCTCGTATATCTTATGCTGCATTGCTTTCTCGACGTTCAAAATCTTACCTCGAAGGGGTAAAATAGCTTGAAAGCGTCTGTTACGCCCTTGTTTTGCTGTTCCGCCGGCCGAGTCTCCCTCAACAAGATATAGTTCACTAGCCGCTGGATCGCGATCTGAGCAGTCAGCAAGTTTACCGGGCAATCCTCCGCCTGACATTACTGATTTTCGCAATACCATTTCTCGTGCCTTGCGAGCCGCATGACGCGCTGATGCTGCAAGAATAACTTTGCTTACAATATTTCGGGCATCTTTGGGATGTTCTTCAAGGTAATTGGTTAGCATTTCGCTTACTGCTTGATCAACCGAGAGACTAACTTCGCTATTTCCTAATTTAGTTTTTGTTTGGCCCTCGAACTGGGGTTCAGCAACTTTTATGGAAAGCACCGCCGTAAGTCCTTCGCGGAAGTCGTCACCGGAAATCTCAAACTTCACTTTGTCGAGTTGTCCCGATTTGTCGGCATACGATTTTAAGGTACGCGTTAAACCTCGTCTAAACCCTGTTAAGTGTGTTCCTCCTTCAATGGTGTTGATATTGTTTACGTAAGCGTGCACGTTTTCAGTATAGGTGGAGTTATAAAGTAGAGCGATTTCTACAGGAACGCCATTTTTTTCTGTCGATATATGAATTGGCTCATCAATGAGTGATTCTCTATTGCCATCCAAGAACCGAACAAATTCGGCCAATCCTTTTTCGGAAAGAAAAGTTTCAATGGGATGTTCCCCATTTTCATCTACTTCGCGATTATCGGTCAATGTCAAACGGATACCGGCATTTAGGTATGCGAGTTCGCGCAGACGACTTTGCAAAATATCATACTTGAATTCAATGGTATTGAAAATAGTTTTATCAGGATAGAATGTTACTTTCGTTCCTGTGGTATCGGCTTCGCCAATCTCTTTAACGGCAGATTTAGGAATTCCCCGTTCATATTCTTGAACCCAAAGTTTACCTTCTCGCTTAACTTCAACTCGCAATAGTGATGATAAAGCATTAACACAGGAGACCCCAACACCGTGAAGTCCACCGGAAACCTTGTATGAGTCTTTATCGAATTTTCCTCCTGCGTGTAATACGGTCATTACCACTTCCAGTGCCGATCGGCCTTCTTTGGTGTGCATTGAAACTGGAATTCCTCGACCATCATCAATTACAGAAACACTGTTATCGTCGTTTATGGTAACTTCTATTAATGAGCAATGACCTGCTAGTGCTTCGTCGATTGAGTTATCGACAACTTCATAAACAAGATGATGTAACCCTTTTATGCCAATGTCGCCAATGTACATGGCTGGACGTTTTCTTACCGCTTCTAATCCTTCAAGCACTTGGATGCTATCAGCTGAATAATCTTGATTTGATTTTTGAATGTGTTCTTGATCTGTCATGAGTAAAATATAGTTTATTTACTTTTTTGTATCTAGTGTTAAATAACTACCAAAGATACAAAAAATCAGCCATTTAGAAGCATAAAAACAGGGTAACTTTCAAATGTTTTATGAACAAGAAGTTAACCCTTTTTCGAGTGCGCAAGTGTCTTTTAGAGAGTGTGTTATGCGATTAACCAAATGGGTATGTCACTCTCTTGTTGGGGGATCGAATATTAGTGGAATTTTGAATCTCGGAATAGCCTATGTTATATCTTTTTGTGGCCCTTGTTTTATTTTCCAATGGGATAAGAAAGAGATATTCTGATCAATTTTATAAATTTCGTTTAATATCTTTGAGTGTTCTATTTTAAAAGAGGAGTTTAGCTCCTATTTTAAAATTGAGTCGATGAAGCATATAGTTGTCATAAACATATTGACGGCGATTGAGCAGGTTTCCGCCTCGTATAAAAAAACCGATAATCCGATTTAATTGATATTCTGCCATTATATTAATGTCCACAAGCGGATCCAAAGTGCCTTCTGTTCCATTGATTTTCTTGATTGGTTGTTCGCCTCTGAAAAACAGATCGCCTGAAATGGTGAATTTGTCATACATCCGATAACGGGTTGTTAAATCGGCTTTTACACGGGGAGTATGCCACGGTGCAGATAGGGAGTCCATGGTAAAAGTGGAGTATTGTCCACGCAGAATAATATTTAGTTCATCAGATTGTTTCCAGGTGAGTTCTCCTCCGATGGTAATTGCAGAAATATTGTCGTATTCAACATTGAATAGTCGATTAAAAGGATCGGCAAGTGTGTCGATTACATAAAAGTATTGATTGTCGGTTTTTTGGTAGTTAAAATTTATATTAAATCCCAATCGGCTGCTCACCATGCCTCGTAATCCTCCATTTACAATTATTCGGTTTTCAGTAGGCGTAACCCATAATCTTGGATTTATAAAGTAGTTTTCAGCGATTATGCGTTCAAAAGTATTTATTTGATAATTTCCAGTAATTTCAATGTACGGGACTAAGAAAAAAGCGGCTATGTTGTAGTGTAACTTTATATTTGGATAAATGTGGTATTTTGTGTTTTTCTCATCGTAGGTTGTGTTTACTCCGGCTTGAATTTGCCATGTTTTACCAAAAAGTCCTAACCACGGATTGAAATCAACCATAAGGTTATTGACCGTGTCCATTAATCCTTCGGTAATAATGTATTGAAATTTGGTTTCCACTCCTAAAAACTGTGCATCGTAATATTTATCAATGTTTATTTTGGCGGTAAACATGTCCTCTATTATGTTTTGTTCTGCTTTTAAGTGATTGAAAGTGAACGAGGTGTTGAAGTTAGGATTGCTTTTACTTTGAGTGAAGCTATATAACGAAATGTTGGCCATGAATTTGGTCACTTTTTGGAAGTCGTTGTCATCGATTAACTCTGTGGTTATTACTGAATCCGGGTTGGTGGCAGTTCCGTAATATTGTCGATTGTTCTGGTTAAATTGGATTTTTCCTTCCAGTGCTGATCGCTTGAAAAGTCGTTTTCCGCCAGCCAATATTTCTGTATCGGAAAAGGATGCGTCAACTGATTTTTCCCATTGATCGGTAATTTTTCCCAACGAGCCGTGGTAGTCGGCACCAAAAAACCACTGATACTCTTCTTGACGAAGCGAACCCACGCGCAGTTGTCCAATTCCGGACAGGTAATTCCCCAAGCCTAACAGGACATAGGCATGTTCGATGGGGAAAATGGGCTCTCCCATTAGTTTTGCCGGTTGAATTTCCCGGGGCGAAAATGTTCCATAAACTACCGATGATTGGATGTCGTATGTAAAATCGAGTTGTACTTTTGCAGTGTCCTGAAAGTCAGGAAGAAGCGTAATTCGCTCTGCTTCCCTAATTATGGGGATATATTCTTTTTGCACCATCACTTCTTGGGTCGAATCGGTCTTTATTGATTCTCGAACGACTTTTGAATTTTGTGCTAAAATAGTGGTCGAAGCGAGTATTAGGAGTGATAATATTGTGAATTTTATAGTTTTCATAATTGCTTACAATTTTAATTTTTTACCACGGTTGGTTTATTCGGATTTACCCATGTCAATAATTATCTCCTCATTTTGCTTATCGAACGACTTGTTTTCGATATTAGTAATTGATAGAAGGCTGTCGGTTGCGGCTTTTTTAATGCCATCGGTGTCGTTGGGATAGTTATCGAGTAAACTTTGCAAATATGCTTTTGCTTGAAAATTATCGCCTTTTTGTTTATAAATTGTTGCAAGGAGTAAGAAGCTGTTCCCCAGCCATTTAGCGTGTGGGGTTGACTCTTTTATGAATTTGGATATTTGCTGCTCGGCACTTTCAATATTGCCTTTATTAAATGTTATTTCGGCAATCCGGAATCGCGATTCAGCGCCTTCGGCTATACGGGTGTTTTCTGACAATTGTTTGTAATCGGCAATTGCTTTGTTGGTGCTATCCATTGCCTGATAGGCTTTAGCGCGATGATAGGTTGCTTCAATCTGTAATTCCTGTGGTATTCCTGGAAGAGTTAACACGTTTTTACAGGCCAGTATGGTTGCATCGGGTCTGTTTAATTGAATATTGCAACGCATTATTCCAACTTTCGATTCGGTCAACATATCTTCGTCGTCGGCAATGGATGCTAATAAGGTGTATGATTCCAACGATTTTTCAAACTCTTTTTGTTTGAAATTTAGTTGTCCTAATTGATAAGCCGATAGAATTGTGTAAATGTTTCGGGGCATTTTAAGTACGCTGGCAAATGATTGAATGGAAAGTGTGGTGTCTTGAATTTTAAGCGCGCATTGTCCTTTATAAAACTCGGAGTTTGCTTTAAAAAGACCATTGGGAAATTTTTCAACATAGTTGGATAACATTGTAATTGCTTTTTCACATTTGTTCTCCATATAGATTCGCTCTGCCGCCAAGAAGGTGAGCGTATCTTGTTCCGTTTCGCTTACATCTCGGTTCACGGTTTTTGCATAAGCAAAATAACTATCGATATCTTTTAAATCGAGATACACATTTTTAAGCGTACTCAATGCCTCGTTGGCTTCGGGACTTGACGGTTGAATCTCAATTACACGTTTTAAAAAGTCGATGGCTTGTTGGTGGTTGCCGATATTGAATGCCATTAATCCACTTTGTAATTGTGCTTTTATTTTTAATAGACTGTTGGGGAAGGTGTTCACGATATATTGGTAAGCCTCAATTGCTTTTTCGTTGTTTTCTAATCGAGTGTAAGCTTTTGCTATTTCGTGAATTGCCACATCGGCATAAATTGAGGTGTTGAGTGTATAAAAATAGTTGAGTGCATTGATTTTTTCTTGATGTCTGTCGGTCAAACCATATGCCATTCCTTTTTGAAAATGAGCATATTCGCTGGTTTGTGAACTGGTTTTAAGGGCGTTGTCGTAACTTTCCACTGCGCGTTGAAAGTTGCGTTGGGCAAAATAACTGTCGCCAATTCGTAAATGGGCATCGGTTGAGAATCGAGCATCGGATGTTGATTTGGCAATAAAAAGATTCATCCACCGTATGGTTTCAGGATAATTTTTTTGCTTGAAAAATATGTATCCGATATTGTAGTTTGCTAATCGATATTCGTTGGTATTGTACGCTCCAGGAGTGGTTAAGAATTGATTGTACGCTTTTAGAGCTTCTGTATATTTTTCTTGTCGATTGTATGTCTCTGCTAGCCAATAGGTTGCCATTGCCCTCATTTTATGATCGTCGCCTTTTGATTCAATCGACTCCTTTAAGATTTTTTCGGCCTCTGAAAAACTGGAGTTTGTAAACAACTCTATTCCGTAATAGAATGTGGTTCGTTGCCGGGCATTGTCGAGGGCTCTGTTCGATTCTTTAATTCGTTTCAGTGATGCAAGTGCTTCCTTGTAGTTTCGACTTGTTAAATACACTTTTACCAAGTAGTCATATATTTCGTTTCTACGTCCCGATTCTGGAAACATCTCCAAGTAGGTTTCAAAGTTCTTTATGGTTTCGTTGAATGCTGCGAAACTCAATTCGTAGGTTAGTTTTGAATAGTTAAATAGGGCATCTTCTTGGATTTCTTTCAGAAAATTAAGTCGCCAAGCATTTCCAAAAGCAAGATGAGCATTTTTTTTATCGTTTAGTTGCAAATAACAATCGGCCAGATGGTAGTATGCATTTTGTGACAAGGTGTCGGGTGTGTTTGTTACCAACGTAAAGTTTTTAGCAGCTTTTTCGTAATTTTTTGTTTTGTAGTAAGCAAAACCCAATTGGTAAATATCGTATCGTTCAAAACTCTCGGTAACTTCCTTATACTTTTCAAGATAGAAAGCAGCGCTATCGTAGTTTTTAGTTCTAAAGTGCGCTTCGCCTAAAATTCGTTTCATTTCGGAGACTCTGCCAGGCACTACTTTATCAACATATTGTGGAACGTATTCTATAACATTGTCGAATCGTTTTTGGAGGAAATAAATTTGTGCAATATAGTACGGTGTAAGTGTCTTGAACGCTTTGCTATCGACCAATTTCTCAAATCCTTGAAGGGCTGTTTGATAGTTTCCTTTTTTATATTCTAAATGCGAGTAATAGTATAATGCTGGATCATAGAAGTCGGATTTTGGCATGTCCAATAGTTCATAAAACATTCTACTGGCGAGATCCAAATCTGCAGTCATGTAGGCACAATATCCTTTTTTAAAGAAAAATTCACCCAATTGAGCTTGTGTTAAATCCTGACGGGTTACTTTATCAAACCATTTTGCTGCTGAGGGGTAATCTTTTAGTCGATATAAATGGCGTCCCATCTGAAAATGTGCCATCATTAGGCGCGGGTTTCCAGGATTGTTCTGAATAAATTGTAATATCCTAGAAGTGGCATCCTTGCTGTGTGTTTCTAAAGCACAAAGCGCTGCAAAATACTCTGCATCCGACGAAATCCCTTTAAAACCAATGCGTTGTTCTCGGTTGGTAAGTCGGTCGAAATATTGCTGTGCGCTGGAATATCGTTTTTCATTAAATAACCGTAAACCCTCTTTATAGTCGCGATCGGGATCGTGCGAAAGATCAAAATTTTGCGCTGTAATGGAACTAATTTGGAGAAAAACAAGTGTTATAACAAAGATTAAACGCCTGTTTTTTATTATCTTTTTAGCAATTGCCTGATAAATCATAGAGTCAATTTTCGGTTAATATTTAGGGATTGGTATCCGTGTAAATGTCTGTAGTTTAATGTTTAGGCCATTTCTATGTGAATGGTTGCTCATCGGTAGTTAGAATCCCATATATGAATTTATTGTTTAAACGTTCAAAGATAATAAACATTATCTAAAATTGAGATAAAAATAGGAACTACCCTTTTTAAAAAGTACCTTTCAATTTCGAAACGATTGCAGAAATTTTAATTTATTGATATATTTGTAAAAAAAACAGGACAATGGAAGTGATATGTGAACTGAAAAATGCCGAAATTGCGCATAAGGATATTCCTATTTTGAGAGATGTTAATTTCACAATATCCAAAGGTGAATTGGTCTATTTAATAGGACGAACGGGAACCGGGAAGTCGTCATTGCTAAAGGTTATTTATGCCGAGGTGCCTTTAAAATTAGGCACAGGAATGGTTTGTGGCTACGATTTAAAAGGAATCCGTAAACGTGATGTTCCTTATCTTCGTCGTAGACTAGGCATTGTTTTCCAAGATTTTCAGTTGCTCACCGATCGAACGGTTTATGACAATCTTCTCTTTGTTTTGAAGGCCACCGGTTGGACAAAAAAAAAGGTGATAGATGCTCGCATAAATGAAGTTTTAGAGCGCGTTGGGCTTCATTTTAAAGGGTATAAAATGCCCCACGAACTGTCGGGTGGTGAGCAACAACGCGTTGTAATTGCTAGAGCCTTGCTTAATGATCCGGATATTATTTTGGCCGACGAACCCACCGGTAATCTTGATCCTGAAACTTCGGAGGGTATTATGAGGCTTTTAATAGATATCAAAGAGGCTGGTCGTGCCGTTATTATGGCAACACACGATTATAATACACTTCGGAAGTTTCCTTCGCGTACCATGAATTGCGAAGATTTTAAACTCGAAGAACGGGAGATTTCGGTTATCGATTTTAAAGCCCTGCAAAATGGGGATATGATTATTCCTCCATTTCAAATAGACTAAAAATGTTAATCAATATTGAGTGATTTTTTTACAAAACGACTTCAAATTGTTTTAGATCGTTTTGGCAATTTATAGTATTAAAAATTAGAAATATAGGCTATGGGAAATCCACTGTTAAAAAAATTATTCCGATTTATTATTGATATTCAGCCTAAAGAGCGGATTAAACCGCAAGCAAGCGAACAGGGAATTAAAAATACGATTAATGAGCTGGGTTTAGATGTTGTTTACTCCGAGAAAGAGTTAGGTAATATTCCCGAAACGGGAGGTTTTATAGTGGTTAGTAATCACCCTTTTGGAGGAATCGACGGTTTAATTTTGTTGCATGTTCTGTTGCAGAAAAGACCGGACACTAAAATTTTTGCCACCGATTTGATAAACAAAGTTGCCATATTACAAGATTATACCATTCAGTTTAATACCTCTAAGAAAGTAAATCCTATAAATGCTGCGGTGGGGCAGATACGTCAAGCGTTAGCACATCTTGGAAAAGGACATCCACTGTGCATTTTTCCAGCAGGCGATGTAAGTACGTACAGTATCGATACACGTGTTGTTACTGATAGAAGATGGCGCGAAAATTACTTGAAATTTATTAAAAACGCCGACTTCCCGGTGATTCCAATGTATATTAGTGGTACTAATGGAAATTTGTTTCAGATGATTGGATCAATGCATCCGATTTTGGGTTCGGCCGGCGACATAATTTCAAAACGAAGTAAGGAAATTGCAATTCGAATTGGCTCGCCCATTACCACCGAACAGACCGCAGAGTTTGTTGACTACGATAAATATGGGCGTTTTCTACGTGCAAAAACCTACGCTCTTGATAATAAAATTGATGTTCGGAAGTTTTTTATTCCCCGTATTAAAAATGTGAAAGCAGCAGATATAGTCGTTGATGCTGTTCCCAAGGAAATTTTAATTAAAGAAGTTGACCAAATCCGTAAACATTACACTCTTTTTGATAGTGGCGGAATGACAATATTTTGCGCTCCAAGTGCTGTTATTCCAAACGTTTTGAAGGAACTAGGTCGATTACGAGAAATTACATTTCGAGAGGTTGGCGAAGGAACCAATAGTAGTATGGATATTGACGAGTTTGATCTTTATTATTACCACCTGTTTATTTGGGACGAGGAACTATCTAATATTGTTGGTGCGTACAGGGTTGGTCGTGGTCGCGATATTACCCATCTTTATGGTATTGAGGGATTTTATTTAAGCACCTTATTTCGAATTGCCCCTGAAATGTTGCCCGTTATGGAGCAGAGTTTGGAGTTGGGACGATCGTTTATAGTAGCAGAATATCAGCGTAAGCCGTTGCCACTTTTTATGTTGTGGAAAGGGATATTGTATTTCTTGCTTAAACATCCAGAATATCGTTATTTAATAGGTCCTGTAAGTATTAGTAATCACTTTTCTAAGTTTAGCAAAGATTTGATTATTAAGTTTTTACGACAGTTTCATTTCGATGATACCATGGCAAAATATATCGCGCCTCGTACTAAATTTAAACCAAATTTAAAGTTTGATACCGACATAATCCTTGAAAAATCGAAAGATGATATCGCTAAAATCGATAAGTTTATTAGCGATATTGAGCCCGAAGGGTTTAAAATGCCCGTGTTACTCAAAAAATATTTGAAGCAAAATGCGAAAATTATCGGATTCAACATCGATCCAAAATTCAACGATGCCTTAGATGGACTGCTGGTTCTTGATCTGTTCGAAGTTCCTTATAAAACCATAGAATCACTTTCGAAAGAGATTGACGACGAAAGTATTTTGGAGCGATTTAATAAAACGACATAAGAGAGCAATTTTGCTACTTGGAAAAAGTGAGTCGGATATAAAGTTAGCGTGTCGCAAATTTTTTATCCGACTTTTTTTATATCTTAGAAATTCCCAATTAAAACGTATTGAAGAGCCTCCAGTTTAACGTTATGTCGTAAAGGATGTTAGAATCACTTTCATAGTCATTCGAATTGCGAATTTATGAATTAACAAATCGTTATTGCTCCTAGAATAAAATTCGTTGCGTATTTCACAAACTATTTAATACTTTTATACCCTTAATCTCAGTTATGCTTCGCGTGAAACTGTTTTTCAATTCAAAAATCGTTATCAACTATAATATTACAACAATGAAGAAAATTATATTCGTAGTAACTGTTCTAGCACTGACTTTAGGACAACGTAGCACCTTGTGTGCGCAAAAAGATCGAATGAAAAATGTGGTCGAAGATGTATTTACCGAAATGGAAGATGGATTGTTTACCTTGCGATTTTACGACGCTCTTACCGGTAATCCCGTTGAAAATGGGAATGTTTCTATCGAAGATGTGGGAGAATTTGCATCCGATTCGGCTGGTAGAGTACGATTTCCCGTTCAACCCGACGGAATGTTCAGAGTGATTTTCGAAAAGGAGGGTTACATTAAATCCATGTTTAAAGTGGAGGTAATTGCCGAAACCATCTTTAAAAATCGTTTGATTGTATCCCCAAAAATGGATATTAAACAATTTCGTGTTGTTGTCGATTGGGATGATACGCCCGCAGATTTAGACGCTCATTTTGTAAAGTCGGGCGATTATCATATTAGTTACCGGAAAACTCGCGTCCTTGCCGATGGAACAGGAATGCTTGATCGCGACGATATGGATGGAAACGGACCCGAAACCATTACGGTCCAAAGCCTTGATGCTGAACGAGAATACACCTATTTTGTGCATAATTACTCGGCAAAAATTGATGCTTCTGCTACTCCACTTTCGCGATCTAAAGCCACAGTTCGGGTTTATGGAAACAATCGTTTGTTGAAGACAATTGAAGTACCACAAAATCACACCGGCGAAGAATGGCGGGTATTTAAAGTGGTGAACGGAAAAGTTGAAGTTTTGTAAAACTGGGAGAATAAGCCCATTGGGAAACGATTTCAATATTGTTTTCCCATAAAGTAAACTCCAATTGATTTTCGTTTTTCGAATATCGATTGGGGTTTATTTAGCGTCCTAGTTTATCGTTGTTGTATATTGGGATTGTAATTTCATTTAATTGGCAATCTCTATTTTTACTTTTATTTTTTTAAGCTTTTCGTTGTTTGCCTTTAAAAGAACGGTTTCAACAATACTCTTTTTTACTGACACATACGATGAGAAATCGAGGGTTGTAATCAATCCAATATCTGATCCTGCTAGACCACATTTTTTTGTCAGCAAGCCAACAATATCGCCTTTGCTTATTTTATCTTTTTTCCCGGCGCTAATGTAAAGCATTACATAATCGGGAGGAGCGGGGAGTTCCCATTTTTCAGGCATCGTAATTTCTGCAACATCTTTGTCGATATATTCGGGCAGTGTTTCGTCGTTTGCTAAAATTAGGTAGGCTTTTCCGTCGGCATGCATTCGTGCCGTTCGTCCATTTCGGTGTAAAAACGCCTCCTCTTTTGGTGGGGTTTGATAGTGGATAATATGCCTAATTTCGGGGATATCTAATCCGCGCGACGCTAAATCGGTGGCAATAAGTAGGTTGTGAGCCCCACCACGGAAGCTAATCAGATTTTTCTCACGGTCAAGTTGTTCCATTCCGCCATGTAAAATGCAATGACGAAAATTGTTGCGTCCCAGCAAAGTACTGATTCGTTCCACCGCGTCGCGATGATTGCAAAATACCAAACAGAGT
>JAQVXQ010000063.1 GCA_028709085.1 Salinivirgaceae bacterium
TGCTGGGTTTCATGAATAGCGGCATGCGTTTGCCTTCTGCTTTTCCAGTGGCATTATTCCAATATTGGTCCATGTTGTCGCATGTTTCATTGAAAAATGCCCAAACTCGAAGTTCGCAAAATCGCGCTCCACTAAAACTTAATGGATTATAGGTGTCGCAAAAACTGAAATCAGCATCGTTGCCATTGAAATATTTTTGCTTTCGTGCAAAATCAATAACATCTTTTGCGTAAATCACCTCAACGGCGGGATCAAAGATTTTGTCCATGTTTTTCGAACTAATAGATTTAACGCCATCTTCGAGTGGGAACGTCGAAATTCGAGCTTGGTTTGCATGCGCGCTGATATATCCTTCGGGAACACGCTTAGCCACCCAAACTCCACCTTTGTTTGCATTGTATGTTTTCTTTGTTTTTTTGTCGATTTTTAGATCCACACCCTTGCCCACCAATTCGAGTATCCAAACCTCGTTTGGGTCGCCTATGGAGTAAGATTCACCATCGCTGAAAAATCCATATTCTTCTACCAGTTCGGTCATAACCTTAATGGCTTCGCGAGCGGTTTTTGCACGCTGTAAACCAAGAAACATAATGCTTCCCCAGTCTATAATTCCGGTGGAATCGGCTAGTTCAGAGCGACCTCCAAACGTACTTTCACCAATGGAAACTTGATGTTCGTTCATGAACCCAATTGTTTGGTACGTTTCCGATGCTTGTGGAATTTGCCCCAAAGGCTTGTTTGAACTGCGGTCATAAATGGTAATCATAGTTCCTGCTGGCCAATGTCCTCTTGGGTGAAAGTAGAGATGTCCAAAGCGAATGTGCGAATCGCCTGCATACGTTACCATGGTTGACCCGTCGGCTGAGGCTCCTTTTGATACAAGATAATTTGTGCACGAATTTGCGCTGTAATTCACAAGTGCCACAGTGATAATTGCTAACCAAAATGCTTTCATTGTTGTATCCTTTAAGTGTTTTAATGGGCAAAAATAGTGTAAATGAATTGAAAAGACGATGATTTTGTGTGGAAATGAGAGAGAGCAATTGTTAAAAAACATTAAATAAGGAAATAGATCTGTTTAATATTTTGTATATTACAAGGGTGAAAATAGTATGAATCTTAAACCATAATCCGATGAAATACAAATGTATAAGTTTTATTGCACTTCTCTGTATTATCAGTAGTGCCGTTAATGCTCAGTATGTTACTCCAGGTAATGGACAAAAGTTCGATCTTGCCAGTTTAGCGTCAACCTCAAATGGCGTTATTACTGTTGCTGATGGAATATTCACGATTTCAGCTAACGTAACCCTTTCAGCTACCGATACATTGGAAATAATTACCAACGAAACCGTTCTTTTTTCTCAAGCGGTTCAGGTTAATGTTGAAGGCGTTCTGCATTGCAATCCTCCTGAACAAGTGATTTTTAGAGCCGCTGACACTACATTGAATTTTAAGGGTTTTCGTTTTAATGAATCCAATGGGTCTCTTTTAAATAATGCGTCAATTGAATTTGCCGGAGGCACAAAAGTCATGAAGTCGGACATAATTATTAGTAATTGTCGGTTCTACAAACACAATTACGCGCTTTCTTCTGGCGCTCTCGACATTTTTCAATGCGATCCGTTGGTTGTAAATTGCGTGTTCGAGAACAATGAACGTTCAGCCATTATGACTTCTGCCAACGCAAGTGCATCTCCAACCATTCTTAACTGTCGGTTTATAACAAATAGTACAAAAAATAGCAATCGACCTCAAATTAATCTTGGAACCGGTTCAGCCAACCCGATTATTGTGCGCGGAAACTATATCGAGGGAGCTTATAGTGTTGTGGGAGGGCTTTCTATAGCCTTATTAACTGGAGGTTCAGCAACCGTAGTTGTTGATTCTAATATAATTACCAACAATAGGTATGGTATAAATATTTACGGAGTTGATTTAAGCTACACGATCACAAATAATATAATCACAAATAATAATCTGGAAACCAATCCGGCGAATGGAGGAAGTGGCATAAGTTTTAATGGTCCTAACCAAGGAACGGTTGCCGGGAATACGATTACTGGAAACCTATGGGGAATTACGCTCTTAAATAATGCGCAACCTAATTTAGGACAGATTGACCCAACCGTTATTAATAGAGGCGAGAATTGGATTTTTGATAATGGAAATGGAGGTGCAATTTATAACTTGTACAATAATACGCCGAATTTGATTTATGCTGAAAATAATTATTGGGGAACAGAGATTCAAGAAGAGATTGAAATTGGAATATTTCATCAACCCGATGATATTACGCTGGGATTAGTTGATTATATCCCATTCTATCAGTTGAGCACCCAAAATAACATTGTGAGTTTTTCGCTTTTTGTTGGATCTGCAGATATCACGGGGGATATTATAGATGAATCCAATCAAATCGTTGTCTTAATACCGCCTCAGAATCCAATTACAGAACTTGTAGCCACATTTGAAATCTCCGAAAAAGCGACTATCTGGGTTGATGACGTTCAACAAGTTTCTGGAATTACTGCAAATGATTATTCTGAACCGGTTGTTTTTAACGTAATAGCCGAAAATGGGGAAGAACGTTTATATACCGTTATTGCCGACATCGCACCCCATATTCAAGGACAAGATATGAGTGTTTTAGTCTCTCCAAATCCTGCAAATGAGTCTGTTTTTATTCGTTCGCACATAAATATTCAACGTGTTACCTTGTTGACTATCGATGGGAAAGTTATTCGTGAAAACAATAGTGGAGCCGAATGGGTTGATGTTGCCGATATTGAAAATGGATTATATTTGTTGAGAATTGAAACTCACGAAGGGACGGCACTAAAGAAAATAGTTGTTAACCATTAAGAATAAGTATGAAAGGAAATCATAGATTTATAATTACTTTAATTGTTTTGGGTTTTACAAAGTTTTCCTTTGGACAATTTGAACAGATTGACGAACAAGCAAGAGTAATAAAAATAAAAAAACAGACAATAGAAACGTTAGCAGGAACAATTAAGCAGCTTTCTTCTGATCCGGTTGATCAGGTACGAGCACTGTATGTATTCATTGCAACAAATATTGCTTACGATACTAATGCTTTTTTTACAGGGAGTAGTTCAGCAATAGACCCAAATGATGTTTTGCACGCTAAAAAGGCTGTTTGTCAAGGATATTCCAATCTTTTTAATGCTGTTTGTAGCGAATTAAATATCCGTTCTCATATTGTTGCCGGGTTCACCAAAGGGTACGGATTTAATGGGAAAATGGATGGGAAGTCCAATCACGCTTGGATTGCAGTTTATTTGAATGGCAAGTGGAGCTTGATTGATCCAACATGGGGTTCCGGTTATTTGAATCAAAAGGGTAAGTTCGTTGCCAGTTTTCAACCTCACTATTTCATGACTGACCCAACGTTGTTAATTTCCAAGCATTTGCCCGAAGATCCAGCGTTTCAGTTGTTGGCATGTCCCATAGATGTGAAATCCTTTATGTTGGACAGCGTGTCCATTGTCAATAAAGTGCGTAATTGTAAAACAGCTCATTATAATTATAACGATACCATAAATATGGATTATTCGGTTTCTGATAGTCTTGGGATTATGCGTCAGGCAAAACGTACTTACGATTTTTCAGACTTTGGAGCAATGGGGGCTGCTGTTAAGGTGCTTAATTTAGCATGGCAAAAAGCCGCAATATTAAATGATCAAACAATTCGTTTAGAAGAAAAAGCGATGTTGGTTAAAAAAGTTATGTATATGTACCAATTGTCGTTAACCTATGCAAAAAAATCAAAAGCGGGCGAAGCTAAATCGGTGAGAAATTCAATCCAAGAGAATATTGATAATTTAAAAAAATACTCGGTAGCATTGGAAAAGGCTATGGAAAACAAATGAAAAAATGTTCATCACGATGTTAATTTCAGTGGATATGTATAATAAATTCAAACTTGTTGGGTTTAAATTAGGAATCCTTCTATTTTTATTTGTAATGTCAATGCGCCTTTTCTCAGCAGGGCTTGCTTGTACAAACACCTATGATCACAATTTTATTATTTTCGATAATGGCAAAATTGTTTATCAAGACCACAATGCAGCTAAGAAATATTGGGTTGGACACAATTATATTGCCTTTATTGATTATATGAACACGTTGAGGGTTTATCATGACGGACACGCACGAGAAATTACCTTAGGAATATCCGACATTGAGGCTGACGATTCCTTGTTTATTTGGTTTGTTGCCGGTACGTTGAAGGTGTGGAATCAAGGTGAAGTTCAACTGATAAATAGAAATGTAAGTTTCTTTAAACTCAACGAAGGTGCAATTGTTTATTTCGATGTGCTAAACAGAACCTTGAATGTTTGGTACGATAATAAGAGCTTTTTTTTAGACGAGAATCATCTCGATTTTCCACTTACAGCCTTGCAAGTAAGTCGTAAAACGGTGGCGTGGCAAACGCCTGAATTTCAGTTCAAACTGTTTTTTGATGGTGTTGTTTTAAGTAAGCATATTTATGAGGAGAACCTCAAATTTGCAACCTGTGAATTGTGTTGTGCAATGAATAATCCTACAAATCAGGAATTTGAGATGTTAAAACCAAATGGCTACTTTACCTTGGAAACATCCGAAGCAAAGTGGTGGAAATCAAAATATAAGCAGTTTGTTTTTTTGAATCGATACGATGACTTGAAAATTGTTTTCAACGATGAAACACTGAATATTGGAAATCATATGCCTGAATTTGTAGCGTTAACACAACATGGATTGTTTTATGATCGAGCAGGGCAGATTTACTATTTCGAGAATAACAGCGAAAGGTATGTAATTGACTATATACCAACCTTTATTCATGTGTTTGAACGATTTTTTGTCTATCGAAATAGCGCTGGTTACATTCAAGTTTGGGACAATGGGACTGAATTTGAACCTTCAATTACAAAAACAGCAAGCGTTGAAGTAATGACCAACGTGCTTATAATAAAGGAAGCAACCAAAACCTCGTTTTGGTTTAACGGGAAAGAATATTCTATTTAATCTTAGTTGTCCGTTTTTGCAGTCCATCCTAAGCTTTGGAAATCAGCTGTTTGTCCCAATCTAATTTGGGGAAATATGGATAATCCTGTAATTTATTGAACGTAGGATGTACGTAAACTATCCACCAAATGACTCAGTGATTTGAGCGCATTGGCCGATTTGAAAACTTCTGTTCGTGCTTTAAGTACGGTCGAGCGATCTTCAGGATCTGTAAGGGTTTCTATATGTGAATAAACGATGTCGAAATTTTCGTATATCTTTTCAATTTTCTTAACATCCACTAATACTCTACTGACCATTTCTATATTATGGTAACTTTCCAACAATTGAAGTAAAGAACCAAGGCTTATTTTTTGGTCAATGATACGATCCACTAAATCGTCGTTTCCTTTTTTACCACCCGATGATTTAACGGCTAAGTATAAACCTTCAATCCATCCCCCGGCTAATATTATGGCAGCTGTTTCGGGACGTCCGTTTTCCTTCAAATAAGAATCGCTATTCATAAAAGACTCGGATATAATATCCATAATTGAATCACGATTGTTAATATTTGTTTCCAATCGACGTAAAACACGCTCATCAATGGCGCTTAATATCCCAATATCTTGTGCCATCAGTTTGGTTATGCTCATGTACTTGATTGCAATTTGAGTCTGCTCAAACATGCTGGCATAACTTAAATCGGCGCTATAAATCCCTAGATTCAGTGCTTTCTTTAACGAAGTGGTGTAGTTCGAGTAGTTCTCTGTTTTGTTTAACAGAGTTTCGTCGAAATCAACACCAGCTCGACGAATGAGCATTGCTGTTTCGATGGGCGACGGTAGCGAATAAAATATCTGTTTTGCTTTGTTGAAGTCTCTTTTCAATTTATCGGTATTTTCCGAATCTTCGTTTGTTAAGGATTTCTCAAGTTTTTTTGATTGATCTCCTCCACATGAGCATAAAATGCTGACCGATAATGTAATCACTAAAATATATGATAATCTCATAACTGTTTTATTTTTAGTGTTTTAGTTATTTTATAGATGTGTACAAAGATATGAAAATCTTTTTATAATAGCAGTTTATCTTCGCAAACGTGTAAAAATAAGTAGAAAAAGGTAAATATCAAAAAGATTATTCTGAATAATAATGGTAAAAGCATAACTTTGTAAAAAAAGAACCAATCATGAGTGTTGATAAGAAATTACTAGAGCAGTTGTATAGTCCCAACGAAGAGGTTATACTTAAGGCAATACAAGTAATAAAAGAAAAGGGTAATTTAGATTACATACCTACCTTATTGACGGTTTTTGAAAAAACCGAAATAGGCGAGATTCAAAAGAATATTACCAACCTTTTAAATGATATTAAGGATCCAAAAGTTGCCCCCATATTTGTTGAGCTTATTCAAAAGGAAATATCTGAAGATGTTTTAAGTATGCTCCTTACTTCATGTTGGTCTTCTGGAATTGATTACGCACCCTATATTGATGTTTTTGTTGATATCGTTATAAAAGCGGATTATCTGACCGCATTTGAAGCACTTACGGTTATTGATAATATGGAAGGCACATTTGATACTGAAAAAATGAAACTCCATATTGAGGCTCTGAAAAGAGCATCTGTTGAACCAGTGAATGAAAAAAAGCGTGCCATGATGATTGAATTGATCTCAATTTTAGAGCATCTTCAAGAAACTTCCATTACTTAGTGTTGAAATTATTTGGAAATCAAGCCATTAAGTTCCTGCTTCGAAAATCACAAAACAGATCAATAATTAACGACTATAACCATACACTATCTACAAATTGATAGCTTTTTTTACTCCAAGTTTGAAAAATAACGGATAAACTGAGCTCGTTCGTAGCCTGTAGGATCTGGAATTTGTCTGTAACTCATTAATCCTCTGAAATCGGATATGTGCATATATTGCTTGCGCTCCATCCATTGATCGATACCGTTAATGATTTCAGGAATTACTCCGGTTCCGTTTTTATAAATTGAGGAACAAAGTTGTACAGTTGTTGCGCCTGCCAATAAATATTTAATGGCTGCTTGTGCGTCATAAACCCCTGTGCTAGCAGAAATGTCAAGACCTCGGGCTTTGTCCGACAATATGGCTAACCAGCGAATAATTCGTCGAGTTTCGGAAGGATGACTAAAGATTTCCGAAGTGGTTAATGTGAGTTTTTCAATATCGATGTCGGGTTCGTAGAATCGATTAAAAAGGGTAATCCCATCAATACCATCGGCATTTAACCGGTTTGCAAGGCCTGTTAAATTGGTAAAATTACTTCCTAACTTAAATATAATTGGAATTTTCGTGTTTGCTTTTAGGTTTTTCAGAAGGTCGAAATAGGGATCCTCATACTGTTTTGAAGTTCTGTTTTTGTCCAAAGCAAGATAGAAAGCGTTTACCTCTAATGCGTCGGCTCCTGCTGTTTCAATTTCTTTGGCAAAACTAATCCACTCGTCGATGTTTTGACAGTTAATACTAGCTATAACTGGAATTTCCACCGATTCTTTTGCATCTTTAATCAGATTCAGATAGTTTCTTACACTGTGGTTTTTTGTATATTCTTTTATATAGTCGGCAGCTCCGGGGTAGTCCCCATTGTGCTGTATTGCGCTATTGATCTCGTGCGTAATCTGTTCTTCGAACAAACTTTTAAGAATAACTGCTGCCGCTCCTTTATTGCTAAGATCTTTTATCTTTTCGACACTGTTTGTTAAACCGCTTGACCCCACAATGATTGGGTTTTTTAGTTTTATTCCGGCAAATGTTGTTTCTAAATTAGACATAGTAGTTTGTTTTCAGGTTCTTATATAATTATTTTTTCGAATAATCCCGGGCACCAAAAATTGAGCTTCCAACTCTCACCATGGTGCTTCCGCACTCAATTGCTGTTGGAAAGTCGGACGACATTCCCATACTTAGATTGTTAAAATCGGGAAGTTCTGTTTTATGTGACTCCTTGATTTTTCTAAACAACGATTCTAACGATTTAAACTCTTTTTTAATAATATCCTTGTCATCGGTGTAGGTTGCCATGCCCATTAAGCCACCAAATGTAATGTTTGGGTATTGCAAGTGTTGTTTTTGATCGAAAAACGCGGCAGCCTCCTCTATGGTGAATCCAAATTTAGCGGCTTCCATGGCGATAAATATTTCAAAGAGAATCGTAATTTTTCGTTCATTCTTTTTTGCCTCTTTCTGAATTTCATTCAAAACTTTCACACTGTCAACTGAATGGATAAGATGAACAAAAGGAGCTATGTACTTGATTTTGTTTCGTTGCAAATGACCAATCATGTGCCACCGGATATCCGATGGCAGCTGGGGTTGTTTCGCAACTAATTCTTGTACTTTACTTTCTCCAAAATCGCGCACTCCCAAATTATATACTTCCTGTAGCGATTCAATGGGGTGGGTTTTTGTAACTGCCACTAAATCTACGTTTTGTGGAATTTGACTTTGGATTTCTTTTAAATTAGTTTGAATCATTGAAATATAATTTACTGTTTTGGATATCGTAATTCGAACCCAACACCGTGTATGTTAATAAGCACTACTTCTGGGTCTTCTTTCAGATATTTACGAAGTTTGGTGATAAATACATCTAAACTTCGTCCATTAAAATAGTCGTTAATACCCCAAATTGACAGGAGTAAGTCTTCCCGTTTTACTAATTCGCCAGCATTTATACAGAGCATATGAAGAACGTCGGCTTCGCGTTTTGTAATTCTTCGGACCTCTTCCATGCGTGTTAGAGTTAAGTTTTTATAGTCGAACAAGTAGCTACCGATTTGATAGGTGCCCGATAGGTCAATTTCGACTCCCGAATGACGTTTGAGTACGGCCTTAATGCGCCAAATTAATAATTCTCGATCGTACGGCTTTGTAAGATAGTCGTCAGCTCCTAAGGTAAATCCTTGAATTTCGTCCGATTTTAATGTTCGGGCAGTTAAAAAGATAATAGGTGCATCTTGATTTAATGCCTTAATCTGTTTTGCCATTTGAAATCCATCTTTTCCGGGCAACATAACGTCGAGCAGGATCAAGTCGTAGGCATCTTCTCGATACGCTTTTAATCCAAGTTCGGCATCAAGAACGTGATTTACTTCATATCCTTCATCTTCAAGAATATCTAGGAGCATGGCTCCTTCGGGGAGGCTATCTTCTACTATAAGGATTCGTCGTTTATCTGTCATGGTGGGATTTATTTTATATAGTTCAAATCTAATCTAGTTTTTGACAATGGATTTGAATTAACCTTGTTTGTTGATTTTTACAAAAATATAAATAATGTTTTTAATACAATGATTTAATGTTCTCAAATATACAATTTCTATTCGAATTTTATGGGTCTTTGAATCGGTATCGGAATCTTTTTTATCAAAAAAAGCACTATTGTTTTGGTAATAGAATAAATAATGGTATTTTTGTCCTTAATTATTCTTATTGATGTGTAAATTTAATTTTCAGCATCTAGGAATAGAATTAAATGTTTTTTATCAACCTAAAACTCAAAATGATGAAATCGAAAACAATTTTAATTACCGTCGCTGCCCTTGTAGTTATGGGTCTTATGAGCGTATTTGCATTTTCCTCGCCCTGTGCTCACATGGGTGATAAGTCTATGGCTTCCATAGAAAAAGCGGAATGTTGTGTTACAGCAGCAAATCCTGAGGCATGTAAAACAGCAAGTGAAGAGGACAAAAAGGCATGCTGCGATTCAAAAGAGAAATGTGCGGAAACTAAGTGTTGTGATCAAGCTAAAGCAGCCAGTAACAATACGAAATCAGATTGTTGCGACAGTGACAAGGCAATTAATTGTCCTGAGGCTGCAAAAAAAGATTGCGGCACACATAAAAACTAAAACTCTTTTTTTGATTAAAAGATCCTGTACGTCTCGAACATATAGGATCTTTTTTTATTTCTATCGGGTGGAATTTCGATTTTATCTTTTTTATTCTTTACAGTACTTGATGTGGGATAGAAGCTTGGATCGTAATATAGTCAACCACCGAATTTGACGCACAAACTTCGCCTGAATGTCCTCTGCTGATCACCTCGTAGCAAATGTTTTTGTGTTTGGTTTCCAGATAGAGCATCAGTGCCATTATTGGGCCATATCCACAAATTGAGAGATTGTATTTTTTAATCTTTTCCTCAATTCTCCTTATATTTCCTGCCATAATTTCGTGCAGCACCATTGAGTCATTCTCAAATCCTTGGTTTGGCGATAAAAAATGGCTAAAATCGCAGGACGCAATTATTAATATCCTCTTCTTAGTGTTGTCTTGGTAGTTTGAAATCCCTTTGGCGACCTCTTGTGCCATTTTATAGCTTTGGTTTCGCATTGTAATTACGGCAATATTTTTTATCTGCGGACAAAAGTGTTGAATCATGGGAATGATAACCTCGGCGGCGTGTTCTTTTTGTTGAGCCTCCTTGTTGGGTGTAAATAGGTTTGATTTAATGAGCTCATTGTCAGTTTCAATGGTTCCTAATGGCGTTTGCCAATGGGAGTGAGGGTCAATTGAAAGCTCAAGCCCTTCGCCGGTGTGCCCTGGGCTAAGGATTATAGCAGTGTCGAACGCCAGTTTTGCAATGTTTTGGAAAAATGTTATGGCATGTTTACCCGAATAAATGTACCCAGCGTGTGGAACCACACCTCCAACAATTGTTTGGTCATTATTTGTTTCGTAATCGTTTGGAGCTGCTTTTAGAGATTCTAAAAGTGCTCTTATTTCAGTAGCCGTTGATGGGTAAAATAGACCCGCTACTATTGGGTTTCGAATGTTTTTTTTCACAGCAGTAGGGGTAAAAGGTTGTAAATTAATGTAGTTCTGAGAAAATGAAATTTGCGTGTGTTTTGCAATTGTTGCATTCGCCCATTGTGTTGAGTTCTACTAAACGGATCTCATATCCGGTGCGTTCTACAAGAACGGAGTAGCAGTTTGTACATCGAGTTTTGGAGTGTTCCGATGAATCGATGTTTCCTAAATAGATGTAATTTAGTTTTTGCGTGGCAATTCCCAAAAGTGTAATCAACGTGCTTTCAGGCGTAGCCACATTGGTTAGTTTATAGTTTGGGAAATATTTTGAAATGTGTAGTGGGACTTGTGCTCCAAGGTTTTCTTTAATCCATTCGACCATTAAATTGAATTCCGCAGGGCGATCGTTGAGTCCATTAATGGCAAGAAATGTTATTTCGACATGTTTTTTCGCAGCATGAGCCGTAAGAATTGTCTCCAAGACTGGCAATATACTGCCTCCAGTGTATTTACGGTAAAAATCGTCGTTAAATGCTTTTAAATCAATGTTTAACGCCGATACGTAGGGAAGTAGTTCTAGTAAGGGTTCTTTGTTAATAAATCCATTGGTCACCAGAACTACGGGTATTTGGTGCTGCGTCGCTAGTTTGGCAGTTTCTAATACAAATTCATAGTTTACGGTTATCTCATTATAGGTGAAGGCGATACCGCAGGAGTTTTTAGTGCGTTGATGTATCTCGATAATGCTTTCAGGGGTATAGGTTTTGTCTTTGGGGAGATCTACATCGCAAACTTGCGAAATAGCGTGGTTTTGACAATACATACACCGCATATTACAACCAAATCCCCCAACGGATAAAATATGTTTTCCCGGGTTGAAATGGTACAATGGTTTTTTCTCAACGGGATCAATGTTTATTGCGCTTACAATCCCATATGACAACGCATAAAGTTTGCCTCCCAAGTTTTTTCGAACCTGACACACTCCTTTATAGCCATCTTCTAAAACACAATTGTGTGGACACAGAAGGCATTGTACAGCGTTGTTTTCTAGTGGATTGTAGTATAGAGCTTCTTTTTTATTACTCATATCGTGTGGCCGTAAATCTGAAAAATTGTAATTTGTTATTTTCGATAAGTTCTAATCCAGCTTTGCGTTTTACAATCCGAATTTGATCTTCGATACTCTTTATTCCCTCAAGATTTGGAAGCAATACACCGCGACGACAACATCCATCGGAAATAATTAGTCCGTATGTTTTTGGGTCGAGTTCTGCTATTGTTGTGGGTTCGGGTTCTGATAGTACATCAACCGATACAGTAAGGTTTTGCAACTCTTTTGCTTCGATGGGATCAAACCTAGGATCACGTTCCGATGCCGCTATGGCGTTTTCTGTTATTTCCAAAGCTAGATTATTTCTGCTGGGTTCGAGCGTCCCAATGCATCCACGGAGATTTCCGTCGATGGTGTGAACGGA
This sequence comes from Salinivirgaceae bacterium, assembly GCA_028709085.1. Classification (GTDB taxonomy): domain Bacteria; phylum Bacteroidota; class Bacteroidia; order Bacteroidales; family Salinivirgaceae; genus JAAYQU01. Next base: position 12,282 of record JAQVXQ010000063.1, read on the forward strand.
TACAAAACAGGCTGCTTTTATTTGCATCTCGGGAGGAATCGACAGGAGTTCCGGACGCTTTTTTAATTTCGTCCATTGCTCAATGACTTCCGCTGCATATGTGGCAATTGTGGTTTTGCAATTCATGTTTTATTCTGTTGGTTTCAATATTGCGATACGAAACATACGGATTTTTGTTTAAATATCGCTGTTGTTGACCTATTATTCTTTCTGTTTTTTTACGAAATGCTAGAAATTAAAGTTGTAAATAGGTTGATTGGTGCGATGTTTCAATGAAGTTGTGTTTTAGCTTTTGTGTCAACCAGTAAATCTTTAATACTGTGTCTGTAAAATGAGATAGGTTATGTTATAGTTCGAGTAGTTTCGTGGACGATGAATTGATTGGCTTTATTGTTACCGTATTTTCAGGACATTTTTTTTGAGCATACATTGTGATATCTAAATGTATTAATGTATGTATTTGATAGATTGATAGTGTTATATAAGAACTCTTGTATTTGCAAGAGTTTTCAATACAAGGTGTAAAATAAATCATTACTTAGTGTTAAGTATTCGTAAAAAGTGGTTGATTTTTAATTTTTTAATTCTACTTTTGTGCCTTTAAATTTTAAACATTGTTGTATGAGAACAAGAAGCATGATTGCAAGAATTTTATTTTTGTGGGCTTTTACAGCCATTTTTTGTGTGCCAAAGGCATTTTCACAAATTGGTATTGGAGATGTTCACGACCCTAACAATCCTGGAGGTAGTATTATTGCAACTGGTTACGCTTATGCCTACGATGCTGTTGGTAACCGGATTTCAAGAGTGTTGACCTTTAAAAAAACTATGAAATCGGATAACAGTATTGGTGAAACTGGCGAAGAAGAACAACCGCCTATGTCTGATTTTATTGGCGAAAGAGAGATTTTGATCTATCCAAATCCTACAAGGGGACAGATGAAAATCGAATTTAAAGGCGATTATGATATTGAACGCACAGCCGTTACTATTTATACAATGAATGGTGTCTTAGTCTTTACTAGCAATATGAATCAAAATCCAATGCCCATAGATATTTCTGAGCAAGCCAATGGTGTCTATATCCTCAGAATAGCAGATGGAGACTCTTTTACTTCATGGCGTTTGGTAAAGGAGTAATATAAAATTCAATTCAAATCAATTTAATTCAGAGGTATAGATACTATTCTGTGTCATAGTTATACTATTATATCAACAATACTTAAATTTTAAATAATGAAGAAGTTAATATCTTTTATAATATTATCCTTAGCAGCAATGAGCCTTTTTGCGCAGGAAAATGCAGAAGGGAGTATCTCGGGCAGTTTCAATGTTTCACCAACAGGTGCAGCTATATATGACATTCCTATTCATTTGCCTACAGGTAAAGGAGGGTTAACTCCTAGTATATCAATTACATATAGCAGTCAAGGTGGGGCGGGGTTGTTGGGACAAGGGTTTCAGTTAACAGGTATCTCTTCAATATCTAGAGTGTCTAAGAGTTTTTTTCGAGATGGCGTTAGTAAACCCATAGCTTGGGATGAAACTGACAGGTATGTTTTAGATGGTTGTCATTTGCTACATGTTGGTGATAATGAATTTAAAACCGAGACGGAAACTTTTTCGAAAATTATAAAGACGGGAACAGGTAATAATACTGTTTTTAAAGTATATACTAAAGATGGTCGTACAATCTTTTATGAAGCAAAATCAAAATTTAATGCAAGTGGTACAACTAAAATATTAAGCTGGTACCCAAACAAAATTGTTGATGCTTTGGGGAATATAATTACTATTACTTACAATGGTTTATATCAGAACCTTGAGGAGATAACCATATCGAAAATACTCTATTCGGGTTATACTGTTGATTTTGATTTTGATCCCATTACTCCAAAGCATGATGTGTTTATTAATGGGGCCCGGATTCGTCGCGACAAACAGTTGCAATCCATAACAATTAAAATTGACAACAGCACAGTTTCTACTTACGGTTTTACGTATGAAAATGGTCTATTAGTAAGTGTTAGCAACGAAGGACTCTATTCTGAGAAAAAACAGGATAAGTTATTTGAATGGGCTGAATCAGGATTGTCAACTCCATCGCTTGTGTCGACACTTGATCAAGCTAATGGGAAATATCGTTTTGGAGACTTTAACGGTGATGGAAAAACTGATTGGGTACAAATTGATTCAGGATGGTGGGGAATTTATTTGTCTACAGGAAGCGGTTTTATGCTGTATATTGATGGAAGATACGGTGATGAATTTCGTGATTTTATTCCTGCTGATGTTAATAATGACGGGAAACTTGATTTTATTCTACATACTAGAAGTAACCACACAAATTATTTTAAACACTATGTTATAAACAGTGATGGAACATATACCCTAATTTATACGGATGAATTTTTCCAAACCACTGTAGATCGCGATTTAGATTTGAATATGAACGTTGGCGACTTTGATGGCGATGGGTTGACAGATTATGCGGTTTTTCACTCTGGTGTTGGTGTAGCTCTTGCATGGACAGGTAAATGTGTTGGATATAAATTATCTAGTGGATATTCGTATAGTGCTAACCTCCAGAAAACATGGATTCCATTTCATGGTTATAGTTACACAGTTCCAAACGAGAATGATCATTGTTTTGGTTTTTTTATGCCTGACCACAAAATGTTCTTAGATTATAACGGTGATGGGAAAATCGATATTTTATATGTAAAAGACCTCCTTTGTTATATTTGGACCTTCAATGGTTCGTCATGGGTGAATATTGCCAATTCAAACGGTTTTTTACCCACAAAATGGCATAAGATCTATACGGGTGACTATAATGGCGACGGTTTGCCTGATTTGCTTGCCTGTGGTGACGACAACGATTTTCAGATGTTTGAGAATGATGGTACTAAATGGTTATGGCCCAGCAATACTAAGCCTAGTTTTCCAGATTATACCGACAAAACTTCTATCCATTTTACCGACTTAACGGGTGATGGTAAAGACGATGTCCTTTTTATGACCTATAATGCTACAACAAAAAAGGTAAATTTCGACTATCGTATTTCCAAAGGTAACCGAATAGATTGGATTGCTGAGAGTAAAGAAAAATGGTTTAACAGTATGTGCTGGGAAGATTTATCGAATGTGCAATTTGCTGATTTTAATGGGGACGGAATTAGTGACTATTTTCTGGGATTAAAAAACATACACCATGCTGTTTTAGGGAATTATCGTAAACCCAAAATCGCAAAAATTAAAGATTCTGGAAGTGAGTATAATAAGTTTGTGATTGGAAGCCGACCCCTATCTATGATACCTTTGTCAGAATTATTAACTACCACATCTCAGGCAGGAATTATTAATGTTGTTCCTGCTATAGATGTTGTTACTATGTATTATACATCAGATGAAACCGCTGGTGTTTATATGCTTTATAATTACAGTAAGGCAAAAGTGCATAGGGGTAAAGGGTTTTTGGGTTTCGAGAAAATAGTAGGAACAAACCAAGAAACCCAGATTCGAACAGAGAAGACATTTGAGATTGTTACGCCGGGTTATTTTTCAATGTTAAAAAGCGTAAAGTGTTCTTATGGTCCTCAACCCATCTCTGAATCAGCAAGTGTGAATAAGGTTTTAGTTCGTTCCTTCAACAACAAAACATGGTACTACCCCTATGTGGAATCTACTACTACCGACAATCTAATTACAGGTTTTACCAATTCTATCGGTTATCGTGAAATTGATATTTATGGTAATGTTGGCCGAACAACTAAAAAAACTGGAGGTACTATTTTCGAAACAGTGGTTAACACGTATACACAGCCTGCAAATTATGGAT
>JAQVXQ010000064.1 GCA_028709085.1 Salinivirgaceae bacterium
TTATTGCCAATGGTTTGGAATTTAATTGTCCCCGCATTTTTGAGGAAGATTTTCATTTCGTCACCAGTAAGATTTAGTAATCGAACTAAATCTGATTTCGTAGCAACTTCATAGGTGAGAATATCATTTGTATTCATAGTTGAATATTTAAATTTAGGCAAATTAACGGTTCGACCAATAGAACGAACATTCCCTTGTATTGTTTTAATTTGGTTCGACAGAAAAGAAACGTATGATTAAGAATTTAGTTTTCTTCCCACTGCCGACTAAGCGTAATTACCAACGATTGTAATTCGTGCCATTTTGTAAGTGGCAGGATTTCAGCTCTATCCTGCGGTACATGATAGAATCGATGCTCTTCGCCTCGGGTAAAAAGAAATATGGCGGGTACATTTTCCTTTGCAAAATAACAGTGATCGCTTGAACAGGAAGCTCCTCCAATGCGAATATCAGAAAACCATTGATGTTCGGCATTCAAATTTTGAATTACGGAAGTTATTCGATTATTGGCCTTTCCATTAACAATTGCCAGCCCTCCGGAACCGGTTCCAACCATATCGAAATTAATCAAACAGGAGATATTTTTCAATGGAAATATGGGATTAGCAACATAATGTTGAGACCCGTATAATCCTACCTCTTCGGCAGCAAAGAACATTAAAGCTATATTGTAATTTTGAAGCGGATTGGCGCTAAAATATTTGCCCAACTCTAGTAACATAGCCACACCGCTCGCATTGTCGTTTGCTCCGGGGAACATACAGTTGGGTCCCATTATTCCAAGATGATCGTAATGCGCTGTAAATACCATAAAAGAGTCGCTTTGCTCAACGGCAGGAATAGTGGCTAAAACATTGTTGTTTTTAAAACTCGATAAAAACTTCGGTTCAATATCTACCGTTATAGTCTTAGCTGTCAACGGAATAATCGAGTCGGAAATAACCAACGATGTATATTTCTTTTGAACATTACTGCCACTTAATCGCCAATATAAACTTTTGGATGTGAAAATATATCCTCGTGCATTTAATGCAAACAAATTTGAATTTCTATTATTCGATTTCCCAGATACCAGAAAAGTGGAAGAAAGATCCAATTTTTTAAGCGAGTCAAGGTAGGAAATAGTGTCCACCAAGTTATCGTTAATTCGTAACACGTTAAACGTTCCTTTTGCCGGACCGGAATTGGGTTCAATAAAAAAATCAGTGGCTGGTTTTAGCTCAACATCATCAATTTTAACGATTAGGTTCTTAGGAAATGTATTTATATCGAAATCAAATTCCTGCTTAAACGAAGCATTCAACGGATTGATTTTCAAGTCCTTTAAATAGTCAACAATAAGATCTGCTGCTCTATTTACTCCATTTTCATAGTAACCTCGACCATGTAATTCCGCAGACGATAGTTCGGCAATTATACGTTTGGCAAACTCTTTATCTTGGGCTGATATTTGTGCAAAACTCCAAAATGAGAGGAAAAGCAAAAGAATTCGAACTAAATTCATGGGTATTCTTAATTTGTGGACTGCAAATTTAAGAATTTGTTCATACATTTTAAAGCCTGGATCAATTATATCGTCCGAAAAAGTAAAATCATGGGAAAACAACTTTAATTATCCTATTTTACTTCATATTTTTGGGAATACACCTCATCGGCTATTAGTGCGAAAAGTGAAATCGATAATAATTATGAGTCTTAACATGCGCAAAAACTTGAATCCATAAAGAACAAATTTTCAACAATAGAAAAGAGCGGTTTTAAAAACAAAACCTCTCTTTTCAAACATCGATTTCTATTTAACGATTGTTATCTTATGCAATATGAATCTGCTTTTATCGGATAATCGAGCGAAATAGATTCCATTTTCCAAACTTGACAAATCAATATTTTGCTGGCCTGTTTCCAATTCCGTAGAGATTAATATTTTACCGTCGGTTGAGAAAACTTGCAATACAGCTCCGTTTTTAATCGGCAATGTAAAATTTACAATTCCAGATGTTGGATTGGGATAAATATTCATGGATTCTACCGGATTATTCTCAACTTGAAGAGGACGACAAGTCCAATAAAAATGGACTACACTGTTTTCAGGAGCCTCAGGACCATTTTCAATATCAACCATGGGCACAACTTTCCAAAAGCCTACACTCCCTTCAAAAATATTTAACTGCAAATCTACGATATATACACTATTATATTCGATTTGTCCCTCTACATAAGGTATATACAGACTATCAATATAAGGAAAATCTTCATTATTTGTACCATAAACTACTTTAAAGGCTGCTGGAAGAGTATATTGTTCATCAGGAGTATATGTGAAACTAAAATTATATAATTCATCTTTTGCAATCATAAAACATAGAGAATCATTTTCTGCAGGCTTCATATTCCCCACCTGATTTGGATAGGGATATTTCTCCGTAGTAAAACTCCATGTTGGTATTTCGGGATTAATGACCATCGTATTTTCACTTAACGTAGGTATTATTTTCCAATAATATGTGGTTAAAGGCTCTAGCAGCGTCCCTGCCATTATGTTTGCTGCATAGTTTTCTTCGCCGAAAGTAAAAGGAATAACTGCATGAGGATCAGCATATATAAAATCAGGTGTTGTACTTAAATATACTCTAAATATGTTTGGATCTACATACTCAGTCGAAGAAATATACTTCCATGAAATTGCTTCTAAAGTCATAGGAACAATTGTTGATTCATTGGTAGGATTTGGCTCAATAGCTACTGCAGGAAAAGGATTGGCAATTTCGTCTGCTCCAATGTCCGGATTTTCTGTGTTGCGTATGGAACCATCAATATCGGTGGTAATTGCAAAAGGGGCTATTATTACAGACGCATTTTCACGAGCTACGGTTGTAGCAAAAGGTGAAATATGTAAATCGCTGGAGTTTAGGAACGGAACATTTTCGGTGTATGAATTCTGATCGAAATTAACTGCACGGGTTTGATAATCAGATAAGTTCACATCAACCGCCGGAGTTGTTGAGTTGTGACCATAAAATATAGGAGTGTTTTCCGAAGGTGTCCCGGCATAATAGATGTTATTGTCCGTAGTTTGCACCATGTTTCCTAATGCAGGAGTACGTTTAAAAAACGCAGTGGCTCGACCCGTAGGGTTGTCAGGCAAGGTTGTTAGATTGATAAAAATATTGTTTCGCATGTCAACCGAATCGTTATTATTATAAATACAAATTGCCGCCGACGAGTGCGCTGCGTTCGTTGCCGTATATTCTAAAAAAACAGTGTTATAAAAAACGTGTGCTCTATTAAAAGTTCGAATATTAATACCACGTGTTGCGGCATTCCCTGATACTGCTGATGCTGGCGCTGCAATATCGGAAACCATATTATTATAAATATTAACCATTACATCCGTAGCAAGAACCACAATACCATCGGCTGTATTGTTTCCTCCACCCGTAGCTGTAACCCCTGTAATTACATTATTATAAACATTATAGGTGGTTTTGCGTGCACTCAAATACATTCCATAGGTGCTTGTAAAAGAACTGGTAATCGATTCTATTCGGTTATTGAAGATCTCGAAATTATTGGTTAATGGCTCACTGGGATTCCCACTCGTGGTAGATATAGCGGCTGGAGCTGTTGTTCCTGAACCGGTCCGGGTTAGCTCTTGAATTGTTGTGTTGAAAAGACGGAATCCATTTTGGTCGTCAACTAATACTCCACACATAACGATATCGGTTATGGTACTATTTCCTTCTCCTTCCGTTCCAACTTCGTTTCCAACACTCATTAAAAGAGCGTTGCTATTGCTTCCATCAAAGCTGTACCCAATAAATGTATTTTGAATCGAGTTGTTGTAGAAATGATTATTATTCGTACTTCCGTCGATGGTGGTTATCTCAATTGAGGGGGAAACTTTTATCGCTTCGGTTTGATTAACATTCTCCTTATTCAACGTAATGTCTACATTTTTAACAATGTTAAAATGAGCTCCATCGGTTGCAGAAGCATTGGTAAGATAGATCCCATATTCCAACAAGCCATCGATACTCCGGATATCGAGCCCATCGAGGGTAACAAAATCGGATCCAAAAAGAATAATGCCAGCCTCTGAATCTGCTGCTGTAGCGGTAAAATTCAATATCGGTTTAACGCCTTGACCATCCCAAACAATAGTAATTCTTCCGTTTTGAGTTCCCGAAGCAGTTAAGGTTAAGGTAGTTTCACTAAAAACCTGATCGCCTGCAACTAAGAAGCGAACTCCATTTTCACCAACTCCTAAAGTATTGAGAGAATCAACAACAGCCTGAAAATTAGGGTAATTTGTGGATGGCACATTTTTATCGCCAGTCAGTTGACCGAGAACGAAAAAAGGAGCAAAAAACGCAATCATACTTGTAACAATTAACTTTTTCATAGTGCATCATTTAATAGAATTAGAATTCATGTTGTTTAATTAAGTATAAGTTTCAAAATTTCTCTCTCGCCTCTTTAATTCCTTGAGGAGAGAATCCAGCACTTTGTTCTCTTTGGTAAAGCTAAAGTGCAAGTAACGATAAAATAGGGTTAACTCATCATTATTACTACTAGAACATTCAAAAATAGGTATAAATGTACGATCCATTTAATAAATTAACAAGTTAAAAAGAAACTGAGTTTTCAAAAATGTATAAATCGTGCCATTCAATAACATAAACCACAATACAGACTTACCCATAGATGCAATACAACTCATAATCATTTTTATACGCATCGATTATTCTAAAAAGAAATGATATACAAAAAAGAGCCGACGGTTGAAATTCAACCGTCGGCTCCCATTTTAAGAACGCTGTGTTCTATTATTACTAAATCCTCAATCGATTAGCTGATAGAAATTTGACGCGGTGCTTTACTTATTGCTTGCTCTCGCTTTGGAATTACAATGTTTAAGATTCCATTCTCTTGCGAAGCTGTAATCTCGTCTTGATTAAGATAATCGGGCAACGTAAAACTGCGACTAAATGCACTTGAACAAAACTCTCGACGAATATAATTCGGGCTATTCTCCTCATTAGCAACGCTCTCATTAACAGAAACGGTCAATATATCGTTGTTGATGTCGATATTTATATCCTCTTTTTTCAAGCCCGGTGCAACCAGTTCTAAGGTTACATCCTTCTCATTGTCGATAATATTAACACGAGAGTTGACCGATTTTGAAATTCGCGATTGCATTGAGGAATAATCTTGGTTAAAGATTTCGTCAAAAATGCTAGGCATACTTGATTCGGTGTTAAAAATTCTTGCTAACATAATAATATCCTCCTGTGATTTTAGTTATTGAATTGTTTTAATTTTTATTTCTTATTTACACTTCATATATTTCAATTGTTGTGCCATTTCAAAAAAACACCAAAACAAGACATCATGTCATGTCGATAAGACAATACGCATGACGTAATGACAGCAAGTGCCGTTGTAATGCTATATATCAACAGGTTAAATCAAATGGTAATTAGTGGAAAATATTGAACGAGGTTTTTGAGCCCTCAATCCAAATAAAAGAAACAGAGTTGTTTATAGAAAGAGTTTCTTTCGTGGATAAATTTGGCTGCAACATCGTTTAATCCATGGGTGTTGGGCAAAGAACAAACAGTTAGAAAGAAATTCAATGATGAATTATATTTATGTTTATCAACTATGTAGCACTTCGAACAGTCAATTGCCAAAATAGTGTGTAAAATAGGGTTCACTAATCAATATTCCCACTGGAACATTCAAAACTAAATATAAATGCGCGTTTCATACAATAAATGTAAATCGCAAAACAGGCTTACCTAAAGTTGATATACTGCTCACAATCAACACCATAAACATCAATTATTCAAAAACAGAAGATGTAAAAAAAAGAGGTGTCCCTAAGAACACCTCTTTTTATAATAAATTGTATATTAATTAATCAATAACAATTTTCTGTGATGCTTTCATTGCACCAGAAGAAAGAACAATTACATAGTTTCCGCTTCCAAGAGTAGAAATGTTTACAGTAGCTGATTGTTCAGTATTTCCTTGTAATACTAACGCACCTGAGACATTATAAATCTCATAGCCAACTGTTGACATAGCTTGAATAGTTAAATAGTCAGAAGCTGGATTTGGGAATACTTTCGCTGAAATAGCGTCCAAGGTAGATATTCCATTAACAACTAAGGAAACATCTTCATTCACATTTGCATCATCAACAGTAACAGACCCATTTGCAACGATATACCCTGTTTTAGAAATGGTATAATTATAAGCTCCGTTTGCAAAATCCACGAAAACAGCTTGTCCTGCAGCATCCGTATTTATATCATTTCCATTAACAGTTACTGTAGCTCCAGCAATAGGATTGCTAACATCATCTTTAACAGTGAATGTAATTGAGTAAGTATCAGGGGCTACAAAAGGAACCGCCTCTTTTGCTGCATTAAAAATATTCATTGAACTTGAAGACTGCACCAATGCAACCAATTCTAAGGTTTCTGCATTCCAAGTAGAACCAACGGTGAAGCTTACGGGGATGGTTTGTGGAGAAGAAAGATCGATTGATGTTCCGGCCGCACCATTAAACATTGCTCTTTCAACATGGTTTACTTCAGACATTCCTTGCCAATTTTTTGCAATATGCGATTCAGTAAGAGCCACATGTAAAACAAGGTCTGTCGCTTCTATTGTAGCAACTGCAGTAACAACAACATTGGCAGTTATTGTATTTCCATTAATCTCTACATCCTGAAGTTCAATAGTAACAGGGGTATAAACAGCCAATCTGCTTTGATATATAGGTAGATAAGAACTATACATTGAACTACTTGCAGCACCTCCTCCAACAACTTCTTCAACACCATCAATACGGACAGTAGGGAAACCGTCAACATTATAATAATCAATACGAGCCGCACCTTCCGTAGTGTTTAACGATGCAGGAGTGGAACCACTATGATATGCAATAGCACCAATTAAAAGATCGTTTTCAAGCATATCGTCAATTCCATTGGCGGCACCTGGGCAATATTGACACCAAGTTCCGGTAAAATCTTCAATAATTACCACATTGCGTTCAACCTGATTCAAGTCAACAACAACACTCTCAACATTGGATGATTCTGATTCTCCATCTGTATAAACAGCTTTTACATAGTATGAATACGTTGCCGAAGCATCTACAACATCTTGATAATTCGTTGTTTCTACTACGGTGGTGTTGATTTTAACATCATCTTTATAAACATTATATCCTAACAAAGCACGAGATTGTATTGCTTTTGTTGTTTTCGCATTTCCTGAAAGACTGAATGCATTTCTTGAAATTGCAACAATTTTTGTATTTGTTTTATCAACAGGAATTGAGTTCATTGCAACAGCTTTTCCATCAGGAGTTTCCGATACATAAGCCCAAATATTCCAATTATAATCAAGACCAAAACCTGATAATGGATCCCAAGTTGCACCATTGTCCTGAGAAATCATATCTCCAAATCCTGCATTTGCTGGTCCAGCATCCGTTCCTGCTGGGTATGCGCCATTTGGTTGCACTACATTATAACCAAACCATAATTCCACAGAAGCATCGATAAGTACAGGATTATCTAATACAACAGTATTCCATTCACCAGCAATTGGATTAGTTACCGCTTGAGTTGTAACTAAATTAGTAGCATTTGCGCCAGTCCAAATTCTCACTTCAAAAGTTGATGCTCCAGAATTAGATCCTGCAAAGAATTTAACTTTAGTAAGGTATTTTCCATCACTTGCAGTTAAAAAAGCTGGAGTCCAACGGCTAGCTACTATAAATGTACCTCCACCATTTAAACCAATACCATCATTATTTTCACCGTTATCCCAATGTAACCAATTTGGATCCATTGGTTCATGCCATTTAAGATTTACTTGGTTTGCGTAGTGAACAGAATGCTTAAGCCCTACAGGTGGAAAAAGGCTTTTTACATGCTCTGATGTAGCTCCTTTAATATGACTATCAGAAGTCACGATTTTGTTAAATTGAGAAACGTTTGCTTCCTGAGCAAAGCCAATACTGCTAAGTAGGAATACTAAAACAAGAATTAAATTGAATTTCTTCATTAGTGGAAAATTTTTAAATGATTTAATGTGTTAATAATAAACAAGCATAAGATTATTACCCGTTCAAAAAAGTGATCGGCATAAAAAGCTAGAAAATGAATTCCGCAACTTTTTAGAACAAGGAAATGGCTTAAATAAAGTAATAAAGGTGATGCTTAACAACCTTTTTGTTTTGTGGGGACACACACTCATTTGTTTGCGCAAATTGCACCATTGACAATAAATCCAACAACATGAAAGCTGTTCTTTTCATAGTTTCTGTCTTTAAATAGTTAATAATAGCGGATAATTGAATTCGACAAATGTATAAAATCTTTTGCAACCAAAAAACAAATAAAGGATAAAACAGAAAAAATCAATTCAATTCATTTTATTGCAGGAATCATTTGGGTAAGCGGAAAAATAGTCGTAAATCTCTGTTTATATGCATTTAACAAGTTTCCCGAAAGCAATTTTGCCATCGTTTAGAAAGGTTATGAAATCCATTAGTGGATAGAAATCTGGAGAGCTCTTTGCTTATTGTTTTATCATGCTTTGGATTTACAATATTTAAAATACCGTTCTGTTGCATTAATTTTATCTTGGTCAAGATAGGTGGGCAACGTAAAGTTGCAACTAAATGAACTTGAACAATACTCACTACGACTGTAATTCGTGTAATTCTCCTCATTATCGACGCTCTATTTTACAAAAATGGGCAATACATCGCTATTGACATTGATATTTATATCTTCTTTTTCAAGCCGGGAGTTTTTTTTGCAAAAAAGCAAACGAAGTGTAATTTTGGATGCTTTAATAGTCACCAACAAATTGAACTCAATGAGATGCCTTATTTTTCTGTATTCTAGCGTTCATCACTATCCGGATAACCAAAGCTCAAGAATGAACCGACAAACGCAACAATGTTGTCCAATCAGGAACTGCAACATCATACCACACTTTATATCTAATTCCCGATAAATTCTACCTAGGATTAGGATTTGGACTTGATCATGGTGGAATTGGGGGAAATATTCTCCTATACCCACACAAAAGCATTGGAGTATTTGTAGGTGGAGGATATTATTTGATTGGGTTTGGTTATAATGCTGGTTTAAAACTTCGCATTATTAGTAAAGAAGTTACAAAACACACCAACATCTTTTTTATGGGCATGTATGGATATAATGCAGTTATTAAAGTGAAGGATGCTGAAGAATTCAATAAAATGTATTATGGACCAACATTTGGTGTTGGAATCGATGTTAAACCGAATCTGCGAAAAAGCAACTATTATTCCTTTGTTATTTCAGTCCCGATTAGAGATCCAGAAGTAAAATCACAAATGCATACTTTAGAGCACTATCATGGAATTTCTTTTAACAATGGCTTATGGCCTATAGCTGTCTCAATTACACATAGAATAGGGTTTACCGATCATGATTAATGAAAAAGCGATGACATTGAATATCAATGTCATCGCTTTTTTAATATTAAAACAGTCCAGTAATATTTCCTTCGCTGTCAACATCCATAGTATTGGCGGCTGGCGTTGCGGGAAGTCCTGGCATACGCATAATTTCACCCGTAATAGGAACAATGAATCCTGCACCGGCCGCAATTTCAATTTGCCGTACAGTAACCACAAAGTCCTTAGGACGTCCAAGAAGTTCCGGGTTATCGGAGAGCGACTTCTGCGTTTTTGCAATACAAATAGGCAATTTGTCGAGTCCCAATTTGATGATATTTTCTAAATCGGCTTTAGCTTGAGCTGTAAAATCAATGGCTTCAGCACCATAAATCTGTTTCGCTAATGTTTCAATCTTTTCAGGAACAGAGCTGTTCCAATCGTACATTGGAGTATATCTTGTTTTGCAATTTTCGGAAATTTCAGCAACTGCCTTAGCAAGCTCCGTAGATCCTGCTCCCCCACTTGCCCATGCGTTAACTTCAATGGCTTTCATTCCCAATTCAGCTACATGATCAATAATGAGTTGAACCTCTTCGTCGGTATCGGTTGTGAAACGGTTTATGGCAATGACAGAACAAACATTAAATCTCCGAATGTTTTCGACATGCTTATCTAAGTTCGCCATTCCCTTTTTAAGTGCTTTAAGATCCGTCTTATTCACATCAGCCAAGGGAGCACCTCCGTGATATTTCAGCGCTCGTGCCGTAGCAACAAGTACCACAGCCTTTGGTGATAAACCGCTGTATCCACATTTAATGTCAAAGAATTTCTCGGCACCTAAATCGAATCCAAAACCAGCTTCTGTAACCACGTAATCGGACAAAGTAAGTCCCATTCGAGTGGCAATAACTGAGTTGGTTCCTTGTGCAATGTTGGCAAATGGACCACCATGAATAATAGCCGGAGTTCCTTCAACAGTTTGAACTAAATTTGGTTTTATAGCATCTTTCAAAAGAGCAGCCATAGCTCCTTCGGCCTTTAGGTCACGAGCATAAATTGGTTTTTTATCGAAGGTAAATCCGATGAAAATATTTCCCAACTTGCGTTTTAAATCCTGTAAATCGTCGGCCAAGCAAAGCGCTGCCATAACTTCCGATGCTGCTGTGATATCGAATCCCGATTCGCGCGGAACGCCCATTGTCCGACCGCCCAAGCCAACAATTACATGTCGTAGGGCTCTATCGTTCATATCCATTACGCGTTTCCAAGTTACGGTGCGTGGATCGATTCCCAAATTGGCTTTTTTACTTTGTAAGTTATTGTCTATGAGTGCTGATAAAAGATTGTGCGCTTTTTCAATCGCTGCAAAGTCGCCAGTGAAGTGTAAATTAATATCCTCCATGGGCAAAACCTGACTGTAACCGCCGCCGGTGGCTCCACCTTTTATTCCAAACACAGGACCTAAAGATGGTTCGCGCAGAACAACCGTTGTTTTTTTTCCAATCCGGTTTAATCCCTGAGCCAATCCTATACTTACAGTTGTTTTACCCTCACCAGCTGGTGTTGGGGAAATGGCAGAAACAAGAATTAATGTATTTTTCTTTACCTTTTCGATATCAATTAACGAGAGAGGGAGTTTTGCTTTGTATCGTCCGTATTGCTCAAGGTCATCTTCACTTAAACCCACTTGTTTAGCAATATCAACGATTGGTAACATTACTGTTTTTTTCGCAATTTCTTGATCACTACTCATAATTTTCTATTTTTAATTATATTAAATAAATCCATTAGCAAAATCGTCTCCGTAATTAACCATTGGAGGGTGATATTGTTCAAACCACCATCTCAACTTACATTAAAAAGCTTAACTGCTTGACTAAAGCATACAAAGAGTCAAAATAATCATTAATTGCAAATAAAACAAAAACATCCTTTTACTTTGGGAGCTTTTGTCCTATTGTAGAGGGTTTTATTTCGATTTTGGCAAGTGCAAACCACACTCTTTATGTTCCGGATTTTCCCACCACCAGCGTCCCGAACGAACATCTTCGCCTTCGCGGACAGCACGAGTACATGGCTGACAACCAATACTACGGAAACCTTCGTCGTGAAGTTTGTTGTATGGCACATTATTTAACGTGATGTATTCCCAAACTTGATCTTCGTTCCAGGTAATTAATGGATTAATTTTTACCATCTTATTTGCCTCGTCCCACTCAACAACTTTATTGGCAGTTCGGGTAACCGATTGATCGCGACGTAACCCGCAAATCCAAGCCTCAGCCCCTTTAAAAGCACGTTCAAGAGGTTCTATTTTGCGAATATGGCAACATTTCTTACGCTTCTCCACTGAATCGTAAAAGAGATTTATTCCATCGGTCAGCACCATAGGTTCAACTTGCTTATAATCAGGGAAATAAACCTCAATACTTTTTTTATAAAAACGCTGCGTCTTCTCAATCAGTTGATATGTTTCAGGAAACAAACGTCCTGTATCTAGCGTAATAATTCGCGCCTCAGAATTTGCTTTCACAACCATATCCGTAAGAGCCTGATCTTCAGCCCCCATGCTGGATGCCAATACTAATTTAGTTCCAAAAGTTTGGCTTGCCCATTCTATAATTTGTATTGCTGTTTGCTTCTCCAGAAGTTTACAATAATCATTAATTTTTTCTTTATGATTCATATTGTATCAATTTTACGAATGAATAGAATTTACAAAAATAAGAAATTGAACCGGAAATCTACTAAAAATTGCTAATTTTGCAAACTTAAACTACAATTATACACCGACAAAAATCATTATAAATGAACAACTATACTGTTAAGCATTTACAAGAGCTCGAGGCTGAGTCGATTTATGTACTACGAGAGGTAGCTTCGCAATTCGAAAATCCGGTGATGCTCTTTAGCGGCGGCAAAGATTCTATTGTAATGTTTCATTTGGCCCGCAAAGCATTTTATCCCGCAAAAATGCCTTTCACACTGATGCACATCGACACAGGTCATAACTTTCAAGAGACCATTGAATTTCGCGATCAGCTGATTGCAGAAAACGGCGTTACATTAATTGCTGCCATGGTACAAGAGTCGATTGACAAAGGCCGTGTTGTTGAAGAACAAGGACCCGATGCAAGTCGAAACATGTTGCAAACGACAACCCTTTTGGATGCAATTACTGAACATAAATTCGATTGTGCCATGGGTGGAGGTCGTCGCGACGAAGAGAAAGCGCGTGCTAAAGAACGTTTCTTCTCACACCGTGACGTTTTTGGTCAATGGGATCCAAAAAACCAACGTCCGGAACTGTGGAACATTTTCAATGGCAAGAAAAACATGGGCGAACATTTCCGTGTATTCCCAATTAGTAACTGGACTGAAATGGATGTTTGGCAATATATCCTGCAAGAGGAGATTGAAATGCCTTCAATCTATTACACACACCGGAGAAAAGTATTCAACAGAAACGGTCAGTGGCTCGCATGGGCTCCATTTATGCAATTAAAAGAGAATGAGAAAGTGGAGGAACTTGATGTGCGTTGCCGTACCATTGGTGATATAACTTGCACTGGATTAACGCTTAGCAAAGCAACCTCGCTGGAAGATATTATTCAGGAAGTTGCCGCTACACGAATTACAGAACGCGGCGGAAGAGCGGACGATCAACGAAGCGAGTCGGCCATGGAAGACCGCAAACGTGAGGGATATTTTTAAAAATTTTTATTGAAAACAGAATTATGACTAGCAGACAAGATAATGGATCACAGCACGGAGGTTACCTCGATATGGAGCTTCTCCGTTTTACCACTGCGGGAAGCGTCGATGACGGAAAAAGCACCCTAATTGGACGACTTCTATACGACTCAAAAGCAATTTTCGACGACCAGATGAAGAGTATCGAAAAAGCAAGTACGCGTTTGGGTGGCGAAGAGGTTAATCTAGCATTGGTTACCGACGGATTACGCTCGGAACGCGAACAAGGAATTACCATCGATGTTGCCTACCGGTATTTTGCAACGCCAAAACGAAAATTCATTATTGCCGACACCCCAGGACACGTTGAATATACTCGAAATATGGTAACTGGCGCATCATCGGCCAATGTTGCCCTTATTTTGGTGGATGGCAGAAACGGAGTTTTGGAACAAACACGCCGACACAGCTTTATTGCCAGTCTATTACACATTAAACACATTGTTCTTTGTGTTAACAAAATGGACTTGGTTGATTTTAAACAAGAAGAGTATGAGCAAATTAAGAAAGATTACATTGACAATGTAGCCTCGAAACTTAATGTTAAAGATATTCGCTTTGTTCCAGTAAGTGCCAAATTGGGTGACAATATTGTGGATAAAAGCCAAAACATGTCGTGGTACACTGGACCAACGCTTCTTGAATTATTGGAAACCATTGAAATTGTAAACGACAAAAATATTGACGAAGCTCGACTTCCGGTACAATATGTAGTTCGTCCACAAAACGACAAATTCCACGATTACCGCGGATACGCCGGACGTGTGGCTGGAGGAGTTTTCCAAAAAGGAGACAGCGTAACCGCACTTCCATCTGGAAAAACGTCGAAAATTAAATCAATTGAGATTGCCGAACAAGCCCTCGACATTGCATATCCACCACTTTCAATTACCATGACATTGGAAGACGATATTGACGTAAGTCGCGGTAATATGATTGTAAGTTCGGAAAGTTTACCTCAACAATCGCAAGATATTACAGCCATGGTGTGCTGGTTGAGTGCAAAACCAATGGCAATGGGACAACGTTATTTGGTAAAACACACCACACACGACCTTAAATGCCTGATTACCAATATTGTTTATAAATTAAATATCAATACACTCGATTTGAATTACGAAGAGAAGAGTGTTGGACTAAACGATATTGCGAAAATTCAACTAAAAACAACGGAACCCCTTCTTTTTGATACTTATGCAAACAACCGAATTACTGGAAGTTTTATTATTATCGAAGAGGGAACAAATAACACCGTAGGTGCCTGTATGATAGAGTAATATTTGCTAAAATCATTGTTAATTACTGAATCGAAGCTCGATTCAACACATTAAATAAAACTGAGACCGTCTGAAAAACCAACGTATCCTATGCAAAGGATTAAATTTTCAGTCGGTCTCTTTTTCTAGCAGCAAAATGCAATGATTACAAAATAGGGTTATTAAAAGAACTACACTATGCTCATAGTAATTGCAATAATGACATTGGGAATGATCCTGGGTTATTTTTTTCGTAAATCGACAAAAATAAAGGGCAACACCGAAAAGTTTACGAAATATGTAATATTTTTGCTTTTGTTTGTGATGGGAATCTCCATTGGTAGCGACAAAGGAATTATGAAATCGTTGCCCACACTGGGATTACAATCGCTCATAATTACCATAGGAGCACTTGCAGGAAGTGTTTTATTAGCCTGGTTGGCATATATTGTTTTCTTTAAAAACGATAAAAAATAAAGACATGAAGTATCTTGGCATCGATTTTTCAAAATTCCCGCACATTGAAGAACAGCATCGCAAACAACTAACAGTAGTATTGCTCCATAGCGACATGTCGGCAAAAGAGTGCAAAAAATTGATACAGAACAGTACTCTTTGGGAGAAAATAAACATGTTTCACTCCTTTGATATGCTTGATATTGAAAATTTTGGGAACATAAAACCAACTCCGAAAGTGGGGAAGAAAAAAACAGACTTGGAGTCTTTCATGGAATATTTGCTGGAAAACATGGAAGATGGGGAATATAAGGATTTCCAAGAAGATCTTCAATATAGTGAATTTGTGAATAAATTTTTTGGATGGATTGCTGTTTTCGACGCTCCCACACTTTCTGAATTGGAAAATTTATCGGCGGAGACTAATTTTGACTACGTTCCAGTAATCCTGCAAATTGGAGACACCCTTTTGGAACGTAAAAAAACGAACAAAAAACTAATCCGTAAATTTCTGAAAAACTACATAACTCTATTCGACAATAAAGCAATAGACGCATTTTTGGATGTTTATTCGGCGACATCGTCAAAAAAATTACAATCCGCATCCAATGAAAAGGATAAACCGAAAGAAAAATCCCATAAATAAAATCCTTAACGTGTATAATTAAACCCCAAATTAGTGAGAGGCAGTTTATTCATATTAGCATTTTTCGTTGCAGGAATTCTTCTGGGAATCAGCAATTTAATCCCGTTTGAAATCAGCAATTACCATCTGAGCGAATATACGCTCTACTTGCTTATGTTTCTGGTTGGGTTTGGTATTGGCGCAGACGAAAACACCTTTTCCATTCTAAAGAGTTTGAGTTTCAAAGTGTTGAGCATTCCTCTGATCACTATTATAGGTACTTTTATCGGAGTAACAGTCTCCTATTTTTTCCTTTCGGACATCTCCATTTCTGATGTTTGGGCCATTGGCGCAGGATATGGATATTATAGCCTGTCGAGCATCTATTTGGCTGAATTACGCACCGAAACCATTGGAGCAATTGCTTTGCTGTCGAATATTTTGCGTGAAATTATCACCCTAGTGTCAACGCCCCTATTGGTTAAATATTTCGGGAAAATTGCCCCCATTTGCGCTGCTGGCGCAACAAGTATGGATACAACGTTAC
>JAQVXQ010000065.1 GCA_028709085.1 Salinivirgaceae bacterium
TCCAATGAATGGCATTATTGGATTTGCAGAATTGCTGAAAGAACCCAACCTAACTGATGTTGAACAGCAAAAATATATTCACATTATTGAGAATGCCGGACAACGAATGTTAAATATCATTAACGATATTATCGACATTTCAAAAATTGAAGCCGGACTAATGATAACAAACAAAACAGAAACAGATATAAACGAGCAAATCAATTACATTTATACCTTCTTCAAGTCTGAAATAGAAAACAAAGGGATAAAATTCTCCTTTAAATCCCCATTGCCTACAAAGGAAGCTACAATTAAAACCGACCGTGAAAAATTATATGCCATCTTCACCAATCTTGTTAAAAATGCGCTAAAATTTACCACCGAAGGCGCCATAGAACTTGGATACAATCTAAAGGAAACAAGTAAGTCGATTGAACTTGAATTTTACGTAAAAGATACAGGTATCGGAATTCCAAAAGATCGCCAAGAAGCCATTTTCGAACGTTTTATTCAAGTTGATATCTCCGATAACCAAGCGAATCAGGGTGCCGGATTAGGCTTGTCGATTTCCAAAGCCTTTGTTGATATGCTGGGGGGGTAAAATTTGGATCGAAAGCGAAGAAGGAATCGGGACAACCGTTTACTTCACCTTGCCATACAATGCACAACCAATGATAGAAGCCATTAATCAGGAGTCTGAACCTTTAGAAATGGCCAACAATCCTCGCAAACTGAAAATCCTAATTGCCGAAGATGATGAAGTATCAGAATTGCTGATAGACCTTACGGTTCAAGCGTTTGCCAAAGAAATTATAAAAGTACAAACCGGGATCGATGCTGTTGAAACTTGCCGTAATAATCCGGATATAGACCTAATATTAATGGATATTCGAATGCCCGAAATGAATGGATACAATGCCACAAAGCAAATCCGAGAATTCAACAAAAACGTGATTATCATTGCACAGACGGCATATGGATTATCGGGAGACAGAGAAAAGTCAATACAATCAGGATGCAATGATTATCTGGCAAAACCTATCATGAAAGAGGAATTAGAAACTTTAATACGAACCTATTTCGGGCAATAATGGGTAATGTTTTATATCAACAAGGAAAATGAATCTAACGGTTCGTTTTATCAATCGTTCGATAAATAATTGGCCTTTGATATATTGTGTTATTTATGACTTTTGTTCCTGAAAAAGTTGCCTTTATTGGTTGAATTTAGGGTATGAATTGTAGGGTTATATAAATTTTAATTCCACTCTTCGATTTTTAGCTTGTCCCGCTTCGGTTTTATTATTTGCAACTGGTTTTTTTGATCCATGACCCACTATAGATATCAGCTCGTCCGAGACATCCAGCGATACTAAATAATCACGTACAGCGATTGCTCTTTTCTCTGATAACTCTTGATTATAAATATTCTCTCCTGTATTATCAGTATGCCCTGAAATCTCAACTTTTAAATTATTTGCCTTTATAATTTCAGCAACTCTTTTTAATTCAGAGACAGATTCGGGAAGTATTTTGTCTTTATTGATTGGAAAAAACAAGTTATTAATCGGGACAGCTAATCCATCATCAATCATTTGTTTAAATGTTACCATTTCAATATCGTTTTCAACTTCTACAGGTTCTTCCTCTGTCCTTAAATCTATATTGTTGGATATAGGATAATATTTATTTTTATCGATAAAATAGCCATAGACTTTCCCCAATGGTAAAACAATAAAAAAACTACCATCCTTTGGATTGCTTTTTGACTCACCGACAATTTTTCCTTTTTCTAAATCTTCCCACTTTATTGTACTTTCAATGGGCTCGTTATTTTTGCCTAGGAGTTTACCGGAAATTGTAGCAACTAGACCAGGGCGGAGATATAGAGGCAATTCAACAGTGAAAATATCATTATTACCATTATTTATACCTGCAAAATAAGCAAGTTTCCCATCCGTTGAAATTTTATACCCCCAATCCGCATTCGAACTATTAATCTCCTTCCCCATATTAATTGGCTCACTCCATTCTGTCCAAGAAGTATCGCTTAAACGAGTTGATTTGAATACATCTAATTCGCCCAAACCACCGTGACCATTCGATGAAAAATATAATGTCTTCATATCCGAATGTAAATAAGGCGATCGGTCATTGTATCTTGTATTTATTTTATGTCCCAAATTAATTGGAAACGACCAACCATCTTCAGTTCTTAAACTAACATAAATATCAATATTATCCGTAGAAATTAAATCAAGACCAGTACCTTTATTAACATCTTTTCTCTGAGATGAAAACAATATTGCATTCCCATCGCTTG
The DNA here is from genome assembly GCA_028709085.1 of Salinivirgaceae bacterium. Taxonomy (GTDB): domain Bacteria; phylum Bacteroidota; class Bacteroidia; order Bacteroidales; family Salinivirgaceae; genus JAAYQU01. Next base: position 2,306 of record JAQVXQ010000065.1, read on the forward strand.
AAATCATAGCATCGGCATCCCATTCTTTTGAATTAATCGTGCGTGGAAACGCTTCAAGTTCGCTCCAACCAGAATATGTTCGATCTGAATAATAGAGATCTCCATTCTTAAATGCAAATAATTTATTACCATCTGTGGATATAGAAAGAGGTGCATCATTACCATATGTACATAATTCAGAAATTAAAACAGGTTTTTGCCAACGACCATTTTTATTTTCTGAAACAAATATATCTTCCCCAGAATAATTATCGGGTCTGTCCTTACCGCAAAAATAGAGATATTTGTTATCCGCGGAAATTACAGGTACATACTCACCGCCTTTTTTTGTATTAATTACAGATCCTATATTCTTTATTGAGATGTTTTTGTCCGAATATGTTATAATTTCTTCCAGATTATTTACATTTTTGTTCAGTGTGCCAAAATAAGGTTTATACTCTTGAATCAGATCCAAAGTGCCTTTCCAATCTTTCTTATCGATAAGTGGTTTTAGGATTATTTGAAGAACCTGAAAACTACTGTATTTATCATATGCTTGGCTTATATATTCTTTATATTTTCCCGCAAGTTTTTTCTGATAACCCTCCTCTAATTCTAAATCACTAACCAACAAAGATGTTAAGTATTCTTTTTGGAGTATCTCTCGATAAGGAAACCTATCTTGATATAATTTGGCGAAAGTTTCATATGTACTGGTATAACCATCATGAGTAAACATTTTGTAATAATAGTGCCAAATACTGTCCACCAATTTGCTATTCGAATGATTTTCAATAAGATAATGAAGTCCTTGTAGATTCCCAGTCCTTTGCGAGATATAAAAAAGAGTATCTGCGATGATATCTCTATATTTATTATTTGGGAAATCATCCAGAAAACGTATGTGACTTAAAACATTGTTTTTTATGTTTTCTAAATACGAATATTTATCCCGTTCGTAAATTGCTTTTGAAATAAGTTTGCTTTTTGGATATTTTCGTATAAACCCATCAAAAGCAGATGCCGATTTTTCATCGTTAGCCTGATCATAAGCGAGTTGGTCGCGCAAATCAGTTGCCAAAGCAACATCATCAGCAAACGGATAAATGTCGATAAATTGCTGATAAGAGGTAGTCGTGTTTTCTTCTTTTGCTAACAAAAAAGCCAACGAATTTCGCATCTTTTTTGCTTGATTTATTTCATTAGCCTTTGGATAAATATCTATGAAATTCTGAAACGATTGAACTGTATTTATGTTTTTAGCATAATCAAAAGCTACTTTATTTCTGTTCTTTACAGCCTTTTCTATTAAAAGTTGATCCTCTGGAAATCTTTTTAAAAAATCGTTATAACTCTCAACGTTATTCTTTTCTACACTCCTATCGAATGCCAATTTACAAACCAATAAAACTTGGTTGTGGATTGTCTCTTTGTTTAAAGACTTTTTATTCAATTTCTCCTTCTTGTCAGAAAACGAATATAAATTTTCAGCCTCTTTTGCATACACATAAGCGGTATCAATATTAACCAACTTAAATTCATGCAAACTATACAATACAGAAAAATCGAAATTTACTGAAACATCGTCTGGAGATTTTTTATATCGCTTTACTATTTTTTTTTGTATTTTGCTATAACGTTTTTTAATTAATAATTTATCATAGCTAAACTGTGATAGAGCAACTTGAGTAAGTGTTGTGAAAATCAATAACACAATAATCCTTTTCATTTGTTCTGTTAAGTTTGTTAATTTATTAAACTAAGTTACTATTTAGATTGTGATTTAAAACTAAAAAACATAAACTTTAATTACCAGTGATATATTCGTAAATACCGTATTGCAATAAACTTTATGCTTTATCGTGCGGGAACCGTATTATTAGCGTTTGCAAAAATATAAGTTACGAAAATAATCTTTATTTTTGAATAAACAACAAGTGCTGTTTAAAATAGTCCTGATTACATTGTTGCATGATTCGACCATTATATTTAAAAAACTCACCGCTGTGAGTTGTAATAAGAATAATAATGGTTCGTGCAGTTTAATGATAAAGTTCAATCCCCAATACTCTCACCGTGACTATTTCGAATCCTGTCATTATTGAAAGAACAAAACACGTTACAAGTAAAACCGCTATTCATTTATTGAGATTTTACTTTTCATCGTATTTTTATTGGAAAACTTATCTCCCTTTACATGTTTTCAAACCTATTTAAAACAAATCTTATGGCGCACTATTTGAATTATACTTCGCTATTAAATAGCGAAGAATCAACCATGGTCACAACAACTCATTCTCAACACATATAAAGTTTGTTTCATACGGATCAATTCGTGAAATAACCCTTTGGGTTGAGTTGAATAATTATATAACTTTGACACCAATTTTGAACGTGACCATAAAGTATAACATAAATCATTATAAAATCAACATGGAATATAAAAGTATAAGTGCTGAGGAGGCTGTAAAAGTAATTAAAACAGGCGACAGAGTTCATTTGAGTAGTGTGGCAGTAACGCCTCATAAACTAATTAATGCCATGGTTGAGCGTGGTAGGAACAAGGAGTTTTACGACGTAAAAGTCCAACATATTCATATCGAAGATAAAGTGGATTTTGCTGACAAGGAATTTGAAGGGATTTTCGTTTCCGAACAATTTTTTGTGGGTGGAAATTTGCGCAAGCAAACACAAGCCGGCTATGCCGATTATATTCCAACATTCCTGAGCGAAACACAAAAACTAATCCGAGAAGGATACCTAAAGGTTGACGTTGCTATGGTAATGGTTTCTACGCCCAACAAACATGGGTATGTTTCCCTTGGAACTTCCGTTGATGCAACCTTGGCAGCCATTGAATGTGCTGATATTGTGATTGCTGCGGTTAATCCCAATGTTCCATTCGCTTGGGGTGATGCGGTTATCCCAATGAACATGATTGATTATTTTGTGGACGATAATAGTCCTCTATATGCGCATGAAATGGAACCGTTGTCGGAACTTGAAATTACAATTGGGAAAAATGTGGCCGAATTAATTGAAGATGGCGCTTGTTTACAAATGGGCATTGGTGGAATTCCAAACGGTGTTCTAGCGCAATTAGGCAATCACAAAGACCTTGGCGTTCACACTGAAATGTTTGCCGACGGAATACTTCCCCTGGTTGAAAAAGGGGTTGTAACAGGCAGACGTAAGCAAATCGATAAAGGCAAAATGGTAGCCTCATTTTTAATGGGTACTAAAACACTATACGATTTTATCGACAACAATCCAATGGTGGCAATGATGGATGTAAAACACACCAATAGTGTAAATATGATTCGTCAGAACCACAAAGTAACCGCCATTAATACTGCCATTGCCATCGATATTACAGGTCAAGTATGTGCCGATTCTATTGGCACAAAATTTTATTCCGGCGTTGGTGGACAAATCGACTTTATACGTGGTGCCGGGCATTCCGAAGGAGGAAAACCAATCATAGCAATGCCGTCGGTTACTACAAAAGGATTGTCAAAAATATCATCTATACTACTTCCGGGTTCAGGAGTTGTAACTACTCGTGCCAATATGCACTGGCTTGTAACCGAGTATGGAGCGGTGAATCTATATGGCAAAACATTACAACAACGAGCGAAATTGATAACTTCTGTTGCACACCCTAACCACCGCGAAACACTTGAAAAAGAGGCTTTTGAACGTTATGGTTCGCACTATCATTTTGTAAATAAGAACATTTAGTACCAATAACGGATTAAATCGGAGATCAAGTTGTAACGCATTTATCTCAAATTTTATACATTCGTTTTCAATGTGTTTTAGTAGGGATATATTATCTAAACCAACATTACTCATATCCTTCGACTCCGCTTAAAATGACGCTTATGATCTTCGTCAGACAAAGCGGAGTCGATTCTTTTTTGTCGAGCGAAACAACACGCATTGTCAATTATAAATTCTATATTGCATCAAAAGAGACAAATTTCGTATATTTTGATTTAGATAAAACCTCCAAATCTATGTCTATATGTACTTCCCGATAAAAACATCATTTGCAACCCTCCTACTTCTAATTACGATGACATCGTGCGAAAAGAACGATGATGATACCGTAAAAGATATTGACGGAAACGAGTATGTTATTATTCAAATTGGAAAACAAAAATGGATGTCGAAAAACTTGAAAACAACTCGATTTAACAACGGAACACCCATCGAGAACATTAGCGACAACTATTTTTGGCAAACGGACACATTAGGCGGATATTCCATGTACGACAATTCGGGAATAAATAACTTTACCTATGGTTTATTATACAACGGATATTGCGTAGAAACGGAGATTTTATGCCCAAAAGGATGGCATGTTCCATCCAACGAAGAGTGGAATGTTTTAATAGAATACCTGATTAGCAAAGGGTACAACTGGGACAACAGTTTTGAACTAAACCGAATTGCCAAATCAATGGCATCCACTACGGGATGGAACAACGCTAAAGAAAAAGGTCAAGTTGGATTTGACCAAAAAAACAACAACAAAAGTGGTTTTACAGCACTGCCGGCAGGCAAAAGAGACGAAAACGGACGCTTCAAAAACATAGAACATATAACTGGCTGGTGGTCGTCAACCAACGTTCATACAATACGTTCCTATTGGCATCTTTATTCCAATCGGGTCGATTTGGGTGAATATCAAACTACAAACAATAGTGGGTTTTCAGTGCGATGCGTAAAATGAACCTTCAAATTTAGAACATAAAAAATCGCCTGCTTCGTAAATTTAAAAAGCAGGCGATTCGGAATAATATCTATTTTGCAAATGGTTGGTTAACCCATTCTGGATATCGTTTCTCTAAAAACTCTTTCTTTGCGGCATTCTCCTTCTTCATGTCCAAGCCAATATACTCCTGAGCTTTTGCTTTTGTCGAAATATCGGGATACGAAATTGGTTGGTCAACGCCTTTTTTAGTTAACACGCGGGCTAACTTTACACGAGCTTCTTGTGCCAATGCAATTCCTGTAGAAAGCACTCTTCCCGATTCAACCGGTGAGTGAAATGAGCCACCGTGCGATGCTGCGATATAATCCCAACGCCATTGAGCATGACGAATATCCTGTAGAATTCCATTCATATCTTCGGGTGTAGTTCCAATTTCCCATGCTTTACCAGCCTCAACGTGCGCCTTCACCAAAAGTTCTTCCAACTTTAATCTGCTCTCCAAAATTCGTTCCTGACGCTCGTAAACATCCGCAATCAATCGTTCTGTATCTTCACGGTGACAAACCTGACACGAATTTGAAATGTTATTCAGTGGAGATTGCTTGTGGTGATCTGAAAATTTCATTCCACCTTCGGATCGGTATGGCATATGACAATCGGCACATGAAATACCGCGGTTGGCATGCACGCCGGTTGTATATAACTCGTAATCAGGATGCTGCGCTTTCAACATTGGGGTTTTACTAATGGAATGTGTCCAATCGCTAAAATTAGCTACATCGTAATATGCCTCCATTGACTCAGCGCTAAATCCTTTGTCCCAAGGAAGTGTTAAATAATTGACACCTTCAGCACCAGGAACGTCTTTCTTAAAATAATATTCCACATGACACTGTGCACAAACCAACGATCGCATCTCCTGATGGGTAGCTTTTGCAAGATCTTCCCCCTTCCTTTTAAAGGCTTCTGCCAAAGCAGGACGGCTAATTTGCAAACTCATTGTTTTAGGATCATGACAATCGGCGCATCCAATTGGATTTTTAATCTCACCAATCAGTGAGGCCCATTGTGCACCATAAAAAGCAGTTATACCTATCTCTTGCATCATTCGTGGTACGTCGGGACCTTTACATGTCCAACAGGTTCCGGGCATTGGACCATCGTTCATGGTTTCAGGCGCTCCTGTTCGCGAAATAATTACAATATCTTCGATGGCGTGCATATGTCCGCGTCCTTGATTGTACTCTTTACTAAACGGATAGCCTGCCCACAGAACAACTAAATTAGGATCTTCTTCAAGCATATCGCGCATTACGTTTCCTCCATATTTACTCTTAAAATCACCTTCAGCAGTTTTTAGCCACGACTGATATTGTTGAGGATAATATTGCCCCCATTTTGCGTTGTCGGCTTCCCACTCTCCAATATCGCTGAAGGTTTGATAGGCATATAGGGCCTCTGTTCGGCGTTCCATTACGCTCGAGGCAAATAAACCAATTAGAAAAACAGCTACAAGAGTACCTGTAAATATTACCCAACCCAACCAGGGTTTCTCACTAACTTGTTGTTGTATCGATTTCATGTGTTTTATTTTTAGATTCAGGGATACGTATAACTACAGATGATTATTTAATGATTTCTTTTATCCACGTTGGAACCGGGCTATCGAGCTTTGGAACAAGCGCATTGGAGGTTGACGAAAGCGACGATGGATTTGGATGCGGAGTACTTCTATGGCATCGAATGCAATTTTGCTCCGTTTGCTTTTCGTAGTAACCCGTTGAAGCCATTCTGGGATTCTGAAACAATTGTTGGTGGCAACGAAGACAATTGTCATGTACGGCTTCGCGTCCCTCTTCTTTTATCCGAATAACTTGTGGTTCAGCCCGTAATGTAAAAACATAGGAGTGTCGCAGACCATCTTTTGCCTTAAAATAGTATTTAGAAATGGGATTGTCTTGCGGAACATGGCAATCGTTGCAATTTGTAGCCCTTCGGTGACTGCTATGAAACCATCCACTATAATGTGGGTACATCACATGGCAATTAATGCATGTTTCAGGAGTGTCGCTCAAATAAGACCAAGCTCTACTTATATAAACGGTATAAAAACCCAGTCCGCTAAAAATACCGAGCAATAAGATTACGGCAATCTTGTACTTTGGAGGTGGAATGAAAAATCGTAGCATATTCTTTCAATTTTGGGGCAAATTAAGACTTTTAGATATGAAAATCAACTATTTTTTAAAAAAATTACACTAGTGTCCGGTAAATCTTTTTTGATTCTTAGCTAAAGCTCAAAATAACAAGGTCATATGACAAGATCGTAACGGCCATTAATAAGAAGATGAAGCTTGCTAGGGCAAAAGTTCATCGGACAAACTAGGATATTAGTATCATTTTTATAGGTAGGAAAATTCCCTACCTAGTCTTTGCAAGAAAACGCCAAATTACTCATAAAGTGTTTATTCTTGGCATTCGTGAATCGCTCCGCTTATTTCTGCGTTATTCTCTTTTTTAAACAGTCATCCCGATGTAGCTTTTGTAAGTTTTTTAAAAAAAAACAGCAAAAAGCACAAATCGGGACTCCTTATTTTCAAAAACTTCGAAAGCTCCCGATAAGAATACGGGACAGGCTTTGTCTTTGACGATTTCTTAACAAAGACAGAAAAACATGGTGATTTCTTGCTGACACTACCTATATTGATATATGTCAACGATTGAAATTTACCAACAAGGAAATCGTTGAGATGGTTACAAAAATCGGACAATTCACTGATAATTAGGATAAAAGACACTGGAATTGGTATCGAAAAAAGTATCAGGCGATTATTTTCAATCGATTTAGACAGGTGGAACTTTCGGATACACCTAATTATGGTGGCACTGGAATCGGATTAGCCATTGTAAAAGAATATGCCACGATACTTTCCGGCAGTATCTCAATGAGTTCAGAATACGGAAAAGGAAGTAGTTTTATATTACAAATTCCTTTAAAAATAGATGCGGAAAATAAAAACTCAACACAATCGATGTTGGATATTTCCATTAATTAAACAAGCAAAAAACACCTAATTACCCAAAGGTTTTAACTGTTTGGGAATTAGGTGTTTTCGTTCTATCTATTTCTTAATAAATCGATATGCTTTATTACTCTCCTTCAGTTTGAAAATATACAATCCCGATCTTAGATTATTTACATCAATTTTATCCGCGTTTAAAACGCCAGATTGTACTAGCTTGCCAACATTATTGTAAATGTCATAGTGACCTGCTATATTTTCTCCTTTAAAGCAAATAAAACTACTAGCTGGATTGGGATAAAGTTCATAAGGAGTATATAGAAAATCAACAGCTACAAACTTTTCAGCAGAAACGCGAATTGTGGTATTGACACTTAATCCATTACTAATTGCTTTGATTACAAGGACTGCATTGGCTTCGATGAAAGTTAGACGAGAAATAGTTAACATTTTTTCATTCAACACCACTTCGAAGTCTATTGCGTTTGTGTTCGACAAGACCGATAATTGCATCAAATCATTATCGTTATCGGGGTCGTCAAATGTCTGAGTTAAGTCAATTACAATTTGAGCTGGAAACGTAGTAAACACAACATCATCAACGGGATTTGCAACAACGGGTGCTTGATCGCCAATAATTTCATCGGCACCTGCACATGGTAAAACTAAAGAACGTTCATTATCATCAAAATCGAGGGTTACATGTCCTAGCGGATTTGCTACCCGCATATTATCCTCATTAAGGATATGCAAATCAGTACCTGTAATAAAATTAATTGTTTCTACCCTAGAGTTAGCGTCTCTATTCGCCGCAGTAACCCAATCGCCCAACGATGCTATATCATCAGAACCAAGCTTTGCAATATTGGTTCCATTTACACTTACCAAATTGAAATCACTATTCAAATTCACTAAAGCGGAAGACATTATTCTAAAAGCATAGCCTCCTGCATTATTAACTAAAATATTATTGGTTAAAACTAAAGTATCGATGGCATCTTCCACAAAAACGCAGGCAGAACCTCCCGAAGTGCCTTCCATGACACAAGTGTTATGCGAAACATAAACAAAACTGGTTAGTTTATTTGAAAAATTCATTGGGTATGAATATCCAGCATTTGAATGTATTCGCACCATATTGTTTCTCACCAAAACTGGATTTTCAACCGTTCCCATTGCAGGACGAAGTTCAATTCCTGTTGCACTGTTAGTGTCAAATTGAATGTCAATGTTGTTTTGTTCAATAATTACATTTTCACCCGCACGAAAAAAGTCAATAGCTTGAAAACCATTTTTTCTATCATTATTATTTTCAAAGGTATTTTGCTTAATTAAACTATGCTCAATATAGTTGGTGTAAATTGATTTAGAATACTGATTGATGAATGAACAACCAATAACTTGCAAGTCTGTTTCACCAGGAGAGATTGCATTTTTGCCAGTTAAATAAAGTGCTATATAGCCATTTTCAAATCTACAATTTACAAAATGTGAACCGTGGTCTAATTGATCAGGACTTGGACTATAAACCAAATGTTTATTATTGTTTAAGGTAGATACAGTAACATCTACACCAATAAATTTAACATTCGTAAAATGATTGTTACAAGCACCATCTACAATATGAACTAAATTAGTAAAGTTTGAAGAGCTGGTAGTAATTGTTAAATTCTCAAAAGAAATAAAATCGGCACCCTGTAGCTTAACCGTTGGTTTTTCAGTATATCCAGCATTACTACTAAGGATAACCAAATCAGCATTTGCTTCTTTTCCTTTAAATATCACCCTTTTATCTGCGGTTGTTCCAAAAATCTCCTCGAAAACAATAAATCCATCATATGTATCATTGGCAAGTTCAAAAGTTACAGTATTCATTATGCCAAGTTCATTGAGTGCAGCTATGGCTTCGGCAATAGCATGAAAATCAGCATCGCTACTAGCATCTTGGTTTATAGAATACACACCTTCCATTGCTCCACGTATGGGCTTCTCTACTACAGAATTTGAGTCTGTTGTATTTACGCTACTATTTAATTCACTGTCAATAATAGTAAATCCATTTTCGGCGCTAGACCCTTTAAAATCAAGGTTTTTTGGAATCATAAACATCCATGTACCTTTGTCAATATTGTTTTCCTCAACAACCCAATCATCTGTACAAGAATCGGTTGTGAAACTTTCACTAAAAATTTGTTGTGCTTGCACAGCAATCTCAAGAGATAAAAAAATCCCTAGAAAAAAACCTACTTTTCTCATTTTAAAAATGTTTTAAATTAGATTAATATTTCCTAAGGGGGACAAGAAGAGAATCACTGAGTAATCTTTAGAAAAAAAGAAATCAGTATCATCGCAACCTTAACTCCCGAAGGTTTTAAATTTAATCTTATGGCAGGTCTTCTGACTCTCTTCTTACTTGGTTTTCCTTCCCATTTGTTTTGTTCCAAACAGTGGCTTATAAACCAAGCATATAAAGATTACAGCAGCGGGAACTGTTGCCGGTTTGCACGGCATTCCCTATTATTCCTATACAGGAACCATAAAACTGGGGCAAAATTACTATTATTTATTGATATAAAAATAGAAAAACAAAAAGATGCTGTTATCAATAATCCAGGCCAATCTGGAAAATAGGATTGTATAGCAAGAAACACCCGCCAACTTCTTTTTATCTCTGCATATGCTAATAAGTAAGGAACTTAATATCGGTCAATTTAAACCACATAATAAAAAAAACGCCTAAAAATTTTCATTTTAATAAAAATTTATACCTTTGTTCGTAAGAACACGAACTGTGATGAGATATAAAGATTTAATTACCGAAAACCATCGAAAAATAACTCGCTATTCAAAAGCGTTGGCGCATCCCGTTAGAGTTTACATTTTGGAATTATTATCGAAACAAAGCTGTTGCTACAGTGGAGACCTAAGCGAAGAACTTCCCATTGCAAAATCGACCCTTTCGCAACATTTGAAAGAGTTGAAAGATGCCGGTCTTATTCAGGGAGAAATTGAATTACCTAGAATTAGATATTGCATCCACAAAGAGAACTGGAAAGAAGCACAACAGATTTTCAAACAATTTTTAGAAATCTAAAAAAAATAGAAACATTGTTCGTGTTTCGACGAAATACGAACTCCAAATAATTATTACTATGGAAATCAAAGTACTGGGCACAGGATGTACAAAATGTAAATCGCTCGAAAAGGTAACACAAGAAGCCGTTGCCAAATCAGGCATAAGCGCCAATGTTGAAAAAATTGAAGACATTGTGGAAATTCTGAAATATGGGATTATGACCACGCCAGCACTCGTTATTGACGGCGTAGTTGTAATGAAAGGAAGCGTTCCATCGGTGGACGAAATTGTAAAACTAATCACTAAATAATAACCAATGAAAAACGTACTAACTACACTTGCTCTACTCCTTTTTCTTGGAGTTGGTTCATTATCAGCACAATGCTGCGATAAATCAAAAACCACCAATGGCACCGATCCATCGTGCGCCACAAAACAAAAATCAACCGCTGTAAAAGCATACTATTTTCATGCAACACGCCGTTGTGCAACCTGCGAAGCTGTGGAAGCGGTAACAAAAGAGGCACTAAAGGAGTATTATGGCGATAAAGTTGTCTTTGAATCGATCAATAGAGAAGAGGAAAAAGAGAACCCAAACATAAAGAAATATAAAATCAATGGGCAAACTTTAATTATTGTTAAAGGCGATGAAATCGTAAATTTAACCAACGACGCATTTTTAAATGCCCGCACCAGCCCCAATAAGTTGAAATCGAAGATTAAAGCAACCATTGATCCAATGTTATAATTATGGAGTTTTTACAAAGCATACTCGAAAATTCGCAGTTCCCAATTCTATCCGCATTAATTTTAGGGTTGATGACAGCCATAAGTCCTTGTCCATTAGCCACCAACATTACAGCCATAGGATATGTAAGCAAAGATATTGAGAACAAACGAAAAGTGTTTATCAATGGCTTAGTTTACACATTGGGCAGAGCAATTTCCTATACTGCCATTGGGTTTATTTTCTTTTTTGGTTCAAGCCAGTTCGAGTTTGCCGGATTTTTTCAGGAGTGGGGAGAAAAACTACTGGGACCTTTACTCATCATTATCGGTCTTTTTATGCTCGGCGTACTAAACCTGAAAATTCCGGGAATGAGTTTTCTGACTGAAAAAATGGAGAGTCGCTCTAAAAATGGATTTTGGGGCGTGCTTCTATTAGGAATTGTTTTCGCATTGGCATTTTGTCCGTACAGCGGAGTGCTCTATTTTGGAATGCTAATTCCCATGACTATCAGCAGTGCCAGCGGTCTCTATCTTCCCGTTTTCTATGCCATTGCTACCGGAATTCCGGTAATTATTTTCGCTTGGCTTATTGCCTTTAGTATTGGCTCGCTAGGCAACGTTTATAACAAACTAAAAACGTTTGAAATGTGGTTCCGACGAATCGTAGCCTCCCTATTTATAATTGTTGGAACATATTACATTTTCGTATTTTTCATATAAAAAACACCTTAAAAAATAGAAACGGGGTTATCTAAATTAGACAACCCCGTTTTTTTATTGCATTCTATTTCAACAAGTTGATACTATTCAGTCCCTGTATTTTCACTCTAGTTCAAACTAAAATTTCACGCCAATAGTTGGTGAAAGAGTAAGTCCACTCATACCAATAGCGAAAACATAAGCTGAAGAAGCTCTGAATCCAATAAAAAAATTGTTATCAAACTTATACCCATAAGCCAAAGAAATATCCAATGCTAAATCCAACATCTTATGACTACCCAAATTTACATAGGTAATATAATTAACTGTATATATGCTTGGGGACAAATAGTGCTCACTTTGAATCATAATCCCTGTTCCAATATTAAATTCATGATTTCGACCAAATTTAAATGGTCTTGAAACGATAAATGCAAACGTTAAAAATGTACTGGGCTTGAGTTGTCCTTCAAATATCCCCCAATTAGAGTCCATCGTCATTGTTGTTGAGCCATGAGCAACGCGCGCTCCAACATTAAATCCATTTTTCATTAATTTTCCAGCTTCAAACCATGCTGTACTACCATTATAAACACTTTCCATGTGTTCAAAAAAGCCCATACCCCCAATATCCGTATAATAACCAAATCCACCTGTAAAGTAATATTCTGAGTCTTTTTTTTCATTCAATGGAATGGAATCATTAGCCAACATCAATAGTGGCATTAAAGAAAAAAATAGTGTGTAAATTTGATATCGAAACATAGTGATTTTAATTAATAAATATTTATTCACAACTAATAGTTATGCTTAATTCAGCAAAAATCGACATCCTATGTCAGCAATTAAAAACGTAGTCATTTTCGAGCCTTTGGTAAAATCGTTTGCACAAAAATCGAATTCTATTGCAAACTTACTTGTTATTGGGAAAGCAACGTTAATTTCCCAATTAAAACCGAAACCACGACTTTCAAGGTAATTATATTCAACATTGCTTATATGTCCGTCAAGATATACAATATATTTATATGCATCCAACTTATTCATATAACCATATAAAACCCCAATTCCAATAGCCAACTCAAATCTTTTAAATTGAACAGGAACTATTAAAGCATTGATACCACCGATACCACCACTCGATATTTCAGGAATTTTGGCATCAAGCATTTCTTTCGAGTGATATGAATTATTATAGATCGTATAAAAAGCTGATAAACCGTACCAATTTTTTACTGCATTTACTTTCAAACTGTATGTATTGGCAAAATTTCGGGATCCATTAGCATAACTCCCCATATGACTGTCACTTAAATCAATACCAATAGAAGGTTTTATTGTTAATTGCACTTGTTCTTGCGATTGAACATTCCACGCTAAGAATAAAAACCAAGATAAAACAACATTTTTTTTTAACATTAACATAATTAGCTATTATTAGATTACTTAGATTCAACTAGTAAATGCAACTTTTAGAGGATATATCATTTGATAATTTTATTCAGATGAAAGAGCAAATGCTCCTTCACCTGAAATGGATAAAATTCTCTATTTTGTGTCCTCGACCAAAAG
>JAQVXQ010000066.1 GCA_028709085.1 Salinivirgaceae bacterium
GAAAACAAATTGGCTTTAGCCGAATATAAAGATTTCTATAAATAGCCTAATGATATCCGCATTTAATGTTAAATACAGATATTTTACACATTACGAAAACATGTTATGGGTATTGTGAATCTTTTTCATAATCCGCAATGTGAATTGCCAATGAGGAATGTTGGGCTGAAGCCCTATTTCATTATTGCGCCTAAACCCTCGGCTGAAGCCGTGGGTAATTCAATTTCCTGCAAATTTAAAAGTATTATATATAAATTGCCCATGAATATGAATTGTTTTTAGCGGCAGCGCCGCGTAATATTTGTAGGAATGGCGATCCGATGACATTAAGGTGCAGAGCACCGCAATATTAGTATGGCATTTTAAACGTTTCGGTGCTAATACATATGTTCGTGTTATTTCAAAACAATTGTTCCGGTGCTCTGCACCTCAATTACCAATTTCATTAGGTCTTCTACAAATATTACGGCACTCTGTGCCTACAACGATTTCGATGATAAACATCTGCAAATTGCACTATGTGAATTGCCAATGAGGAATGTTGGGCTAAAGATTGATATTTAATAATACACGAGATGTTTCATTGCTAGTGTACTGAAAAATCTTAAAAGATTTGCTGAACACTAGTGATTTGCAAATCCATTTGCATCTTCTTGCACAAGATCCTTTTATGTATGTTCTGTTTTATGAGGTGTAATGTGCTTTTATTCTAAAACCCTAGAACCATTTGGTTGATAAAGATATTTGAACGTTACATTACCACTTCCACTGGTTCCGTAGTAGCTTAGAATAATTATTTTAGCGTAATTTCCAGTTGCGGTTTTTATTGCGAACACTTTATTGTTGGGCGTAAATACCGGAGGCATTTCCTCTGAAAGCGAACCCCAGTTTTCAAGAACCGTATTTGCAGCTACCTCCGTAGAATCCATTGTTAGGAAGTTGAACGATTGGATTGTAGAATCAACCACGTACCCTGTTTCTGGAGCTTGAATGTAGGTGTCAAAATTCACAACTCCTGCATCGAAAGCACCACCATTGCCATTTCCAGATGTTCCGCTGTTGGTTCTGAAATGACTGCGCATCAGCGCAATGTCCCAGTTTGTGGATGTTGCAGGATCGGAAATTTCAATTACACGGTTTTCTGATAATGAATAATAAACCCAATCGGTATAACTGGTTGCTGCTACCATTGTGGTTATTGGCTTTAATGTATCTGTATTATTCGATGCTTTTTTTTCGCAAGCACTAAATGTGATTAAAGTGGCAATGGTAATAACAGTGCTTAGTTTTGTGTGTCTCATGGTTGCTAGGAGTTGAATTTTAGTTTGTGAATATTTATTCTTAATCCCATGAAAAACCGTCTTCCCGGGAATAAATTCATGATATTGTTAAGTTCGTAGGTATCAAAAATATTTTGTACGCCAAGTGTTAAAACCACCCCTGATAATACATTATGCGTAGTTGTTAAATTCCAAATCAGGTGTTCGTCGTGCATTTTAGAGGCTGTTTCACCACTAATTTCGTCCATCTCTTTGTAGGGAACTTCGCCATAGTAATTTGCTTTTAGGTTTACACCCAGATTGTATCTCTTTTTCGAGTAATTGTACTGAACCATTAGTCCAGCATTGTTGTGACTACTACCAAGCAGTTGTTTCCCCGTAGTTTTATCTTCCGAGTCGGTATAACTATATGATGCGTTTACTGAAAAACCATAATTTAATTTTGCTCTAAGTACAAAATCAACCCCATTAACTCGTACACTGTTAATGTTTTCGTATCTCCATAATCGTGGATCTGTTAAACTTTGCACTTCGGTTATCATATCTGTTATATTGTTTTGATAGAGAGATACTGATGTGTTTAAAATCGATTTTGAATATTCGGCAGAGAGCGAAAAATAGTGTGCCGACTCAGGGTTTAGATTCGGATTCCCATGTATTACAACAATTGGAACTGGCGAGAATTCCATGTACATTTCTTTTATTCCGGGGGATCGAAATCCCATGGAATAGCCAGCCCTGAACCTAAGTGGCTCTAGCTTATACATTGTTGATATTTGCGGTATTGCGTGGAATCCATATACTGAATGGAGATTTGTTCTTACTCCGGCAATGGTGGTTAGGTGTTTAACAATTTCAACTTCATTTTGAGCAAAAGCAATCAGGTTTGATAAGCGATTTTTATCAGCGTTAATTCTGTGGGTCACCAGTTTGTCTTCGGTGTATTCAATTCCGGTGTTGAATGTGTTTTTATCAAAAATCTTAAATACACCCATGAGTCGAGCATTTGACGATCGGTTTTCATAGGCTGTAGTCTCCCTATTGTCGAACAGTTCTTCTATATCTTTTGTAATGTATGTGTCTGAATGCCAGACTGCTGATATGGAGTTTTCCCTGTTTATTCTGTATGTGGATTTTATGTTGTATGAGAAATCGTAATCTTTCTTATGTTGGAAGATTACTGGATCGGAGTCAAATCGTTCCCGATCGTAATAGCTTCCCAAAAGCTCAACATTGATCTTGTCCGAAAATTTATATTCAAACTTCTGCTTTGCCGATTTACTTTTAAAAGCTTCTTGAGTTTTTTCATACGGTGTTTCAGGAGTTAAGTCGTATCCATCGGTGCTATTGAGGTAGAAATTTGTTTTTGAACTTAATTTCTTGTGAATAAGACTCACGTTCGCATCAATATCCAATTCATTGTATTTGGAATATCTTGATCCTATGGATGCTTCAAAAGTTTGTTTTGGCGTATTTGTAATAATATTTACAACGCCGCCAATTGCATTTGAACCATAGAGCAGTCCTGAAGCTCCTTTAATTATTTCAATTCGGTCAATATCGTTGGTTTTGAGTCTATTGTAGTCAATGTTTCCATTGGTTTCTCCTGATATTTTCTCTCCATCGATTAAAAATAGTGTGTATTTCCCTTCCAGACCGGATAATTGCATCGAAACCCCTGTTTTTGAATTCCTGAAATTGATGTTGGGCAGCGATAAACTAAGGGCGTCTTCTATGTTCGATGTTCCTATACTCTCAATCTCTTTTTTATCAATAACATGTGTTAAAACAGGAGCGTTTTTCAGAAGCTTTGGAGTTCTTGTTCCAGTTACTACAATGGTGTTTATGTCGTAACTTGTCTCCTCTAAATAAAATTCAATTTCAAGATTACTATTAATTTCAATTTGTGTCTCTTCCGTTAAAAACCCACTAAAACTGGCAACAAGGGTGTAGGATCCCGATTTAATGTTTTTGATATTGAATTTGCCATCCATCGAGGTTGATGATCCAATTGTTGTCCCTTGTATTGCCACGTTGGCAAAGGATAGTGGCTCTTTTGTAGTCTTTGAAAACACATAACCAGTAATGTTGTTTTGAGCCAAGCTTGACGATATAGTTATCCAGAATAATAAAGTAAGATAGGTGGTTATTCCTATTTTTAATTTTAGCACGTTTTGTCGAATTTTTTGATTGTGTCTCTTTAGTTTGCAAAAATAGTTAAATTTCAATCACTATCGTCCAGAGAAATACTAATAATGAATACTAGATTCTTCACTTCACTGCGTTACGTTCCCTGAGAAATCGGGACGCGGCAGAAGGACAACATGTTAGATCTTAGAAGAGGGGGGCTTAACAAAGTTATAACTATTTTTAGCGGTTTTGTCGAACATACGTTTCTGAGCGATAGCGAAGAATCGTAAAAGATTTACCGGACACTAGTGAATATCAATTATAATCCATGAATCTTATTTCTTGTCTCGAAATAATGAGTAAGCCGTTAAGGGAAATGCATTATATTAAACACTTCGAATAGCTCTAAATTAAATACTGTACGGTTAAAGCAAACGAACCGGGTTCAAATTTGTTTTGAGAATGCCATCTTTTATTGGGGTGTAGTGGTTTTTTATATTGCGTAATTAAGGCCGAAAAAATGACTTGTTTTTCCCCCATGTAATCTAAAAATTGAGCTATCTTTGTACTTCATTTGCCTAAAATTGAATGAAGACTTAATTTGAAATTAAAACCGTTTAATATTATGAAACAATTCTTAATTCTCCTTCTGCTTTTGATGACTTTTTCGATGGTGGGAAAAGCTCAAATTACCGTTCCTACGCAAGCCGAATTGGAACAGTTTGTAAAGACTAAAACCATAATTATGTTGGAGGCAAATCCGCTTCGAGTTTTCAACGAACAAATGCGCGTTACCGCCGATAAACATTGGAAAATTACGCCATACGAATTTATGACCTACAACGATAAATTGTTTGATTCGCTGCGAACTGACCCAAATTTGTCGTTTCTTATTTTAGATGCAACCTATTTTAAACGCGATAAAATTCTAACCAAATATCAGTTTTTAAATGTTTCATTGGGCGGCAATTACGCTACAGTAAAAGAGATGCCTACCATTTCAGGTCTGCCCATTTCTTATGCCGATGTCGATGAAGGTACGTATGATTATAAATTGGGATTGATTCTTCAATTTATTGAGTCGCACGTGCATAATTTGATTGCCAATCCACAAATTAAATCCTCAAGCAAGGCACTGAAGTTTTACTCCGATAATATGAAACAGATTCATAATAAAACGCTCTATGTATTGGAAGAGGAGTTAACTAAAGAAGTAAATACATTAAAGAAAATCAAGGAGTTTTATCCCTACCCAGTAAAAATTGCCACGGCGGAAGAAATTGAGGCGGTTATTGATAGTAAAGACAAGAATGCTGTAATTTTGCACCAAGTTGCTCCAGGTAAAGATCATAAAAAGGTGCGATGCTGGAATACAATTCTAGGAGCCGACGATGCAGCTCTATACTATTTCAATTGGTTTTTTATTAAAAAAGGAAAACGAGCAGAAGGATTTTCGGAGAAGGATTTCAAGAAACTTTCAAAATAACATATTTTGGAATGGGTAAAATGGGCTGTTTTCTCTTTTATTAGGGAAAGGAGCCCCTTTTATTATTAAGACGACAGATATAAACAAATAATAAAAAACATGAGCGACGATAAGAAAATAATATTTTCGATGGTTGGGGTTGGGAAAACCATTCCACCACAAAAAAAGATTTTGAACAATATTTACCTCTCCTTTTTTTATGGAGCAAAGATCGGAATTATTGGTTTAAACGGAAGTGGTAAATCAACACTGTTGAAAATTATTGCTGGTGTTGATCAAAATTTTGATGGAAATGTAGTTTTTGCCCCTGGATATTCCGTGGGATATCTTCCACAAGAGCCCGTTCTTGACGAGGAAAAGACGGTGAGAGAAATTGTGGAGGCTGGATTACAAAGCGTTGTTGATTTAATAAAAGAGTACGAGGAGGTCAATAATAAGTTTGGAGAGCCGCTCGATGACGATCAAATGAATGCCTTAATGGTGCGTCAAGGTGAACTTACCGATTTAATTGATGCCGCCGATGGTTGGGAGATCGATAATAAACTTGGACGCGCAATGGATGCATTGCAATGTCCACCCGAAGACGCACTTGTAAAAACCTTGTCGGGAGGCGAGCGCCGCCGAGTAGCTTTGTGTCGTTTATTGTTACAGAACCCGGATGTTTTATTGCTCGACGAGCCTACAAACCACCTTGATGCACAGACAATTCAATGGATGGAAGCGCATCTTCAACAATATAAAGGAACCGTAATTGCCATTACTCACGACCGCTATTTTCTTGACAATGTAGCCGGTTGGATTCTCGAACTGGATCGGGGCGAGGGGATTCCTTGGAAAGGAAATTATAGTTCTTGGTTGGAGCAGAAATCAAAACGTCTTGCCCAGGAAGAGAAGTCGGATAGTAAACGACGAAAAACGCTTGAGCATGAATTAGAGTGGGTTCGGATGTCGCCAAAAGCACGACGAGCCAAAAGTAAAGCCCGTCTGTCGGCATACGATAAAATGCTGAACGAAGATGTTAAGCAAAAAATTGATAAGCTGGAAATCCTTATTCCCAATGGTCCTCGTTTAGGAGGGAAAGTTATTGGAGCTCAGAATTTGGAGAAAGCGTTTGGATCCAATATTTTGTTCGACGGTTTAACATTTGACCTCCCTCCAGCAGGAATTGTGGGCATTATTGGACCCAACGGAGCGGGAAAAACTACGCTGTTTCGAATGATCATGGGGCAAGAAACTCCCGATAAAGGAACGTTTGACGTTGGCGAAACGGTGAAAGTAGGATATGTCGATCAACTTCATGAGTTGTTGGATCCTAAAAAAACCATATACGAAATTGTGAGTGGTGGCGATGAACTTATGATGTTGGGAGGTCGAGAAATCAACGCTCGAGCCTACATTTCCCGATTTAATTTTACCGGTGGAGATCAACAGAAAAAGTGTGAAATATTGTCGGGTGGAGAACGAAACAGACTCCAGTTGGCATTAACGCTCAAATCGGAAGCCAACGTCCTTCTTCTCGACGAACCCACCAACGATATTGATGTAAACACCCTGCGTGCAATGGAGGAGGGGCTGGAGAATTTTGCCGGCTGTGCTGTAGTCATTTCTCACGATCGATGGTTTCTTGACCGATTAGCAACGCATATTTTGGCTTGGGAAAGTCCCGGAAAATGGTACTTCTTTGAAGGCGGCTATACCGAATATATGGAAAACAGAAAACTACGCCTTGGCGATAAAGCCGACGAGCGGTTCCGTTATAAAAAACTGATGGCCGATCAATAGTAAATCGGTTGTTGATGTGTGTGTAAAGCGTCGGAAAACAGTGTTTTCCGACGCTTGCTAAATAGTATAAAACAGAATAGTTTGTTTTTTTGCTGTTTTTGTGAAAAAAACGGATTATGACTAAAGTGCTTTTTTTATTTTCATAGCTCGTACTTATTAGTGATTCTACAAAAGGACAATCATCTCTTTATCAGGAAATTGAGTCAATCATTTATCGGTTGGCTTCCAGTGATTTTCAAGGACGCGAAATGGGACAAGAAAGTCAAAAAATGGCGGCTGGATATATTGCCAATTATTTTCAAAAGCACAATGTGACATCGCCAGCCAACAACATCGACTCTACAGCCTTTTTGTACACCGGAATACACGGTGATTGCCGTACGCCTGCCGATACTCCTGATAAAATAGATTATCAGAATTTGGAGAATATTGTTCTTTGGTTAATAAAGTTGGTTTTACAATTTAAAAAATAACGATGGTGTAAATCGCACGTTCGAATACGTTTCCAAAACAAGAATCGTTTTTTATTGTTCGGTTATAAATTGATATACAACATGCAAAACACAAATTCAGAATTAAATGACACTTCCGGTTCAAAGGAAGAGAATGTATCGACACCCATAGTGAATATGAGCGAAACAGGAAAAAGTTATCAAATAACCGTTCCAGTCCCCACCTTTAGTAAGGATGACGTTCGAATCGATTTAGTGGATAATAAATTGGTGATCGAATCCAAAAATCGGCTTGATATCGACCAAACCGACATTGAAAAAGGCATTAAGACCATGTTTCGTGAATTTGAACTGCCCGCAAATGCTGATCCATCAAAAATCAAAGCCCAAATGCAGAATGGAATTCTATCGGTTTGCATCACAAAACGTAAAGAGGAGTAATCTCGAGCAATGAAATCCTGCAAATCAGTAGAGTGTGTCGTAATGGGGTGCCAATAAATTAAAATACAAAAGCGAGCATTGTGTTTTAAATCATGCACCATTGCGTGGTGACTGATAAAGAAACATTAAACTCGCTATTGTTATTACTGATTAATTCTAATTTGCAACCTTGGATTTATTTCCCTAATTCCACAAGATGCATTGATTATCCCAGTTTACATATAAAGGCATAGGTATGCCGTTTCGACGGGGATTTTAATCAGAAATTTCACTTCTTTCTCCACAACAAATTTCTCACCGTGTTTGTACATTTTAAAATCGGTTTCATTTGGAAGTTTTACTCCCATTTCTCCACTTATAATACTAATGTGTTCAGCATTTTCGGTTCCAAATTCATATTCGCCTGGAGCCATTACGCCAACAGATGCTCGTCCCTTGTTCGATTTAAAACCAATAGATTTTACATTTCCTTCGAAGTACTCTTTTGTTTTGAACATAGTTGTAAGTTTTTTGTTTGTCTTTACAAAATTAGCAAACAATTTAACATCTCCAATATAAATGTAAAATAATTACAAAGTCATAACAAAGGGGATTAGCAACAAGAGGTTCTATATTGTAGTCATAACGAGTAAGATTTCTGTTGCTTCCTCTTTGATTTTATTTTTAACAATTGTAAACCCTTAAAAGTATAAAATCATGGTTGTTTTAAAAACGATATTGCTGGCAATGGGCCTAATTATACTTGCCGTTTCCGGATTGGCAATTAAGATGTTTTTTAAAAAAGGGGCTACCTTCCAGGCCAAGAGTTGTTGTCGTAAATCGGACGAGCCGAATGCTGGTGGATGCGGATGCAGTGGATAATAGTAGGCTTTATTGCAAAAAAAACAGGCTATCTTATGGATGACCTGTTTTTTTGTAGATGTTTTTAAACTCTATCCTTTATAAAAAGGGGTTTTAACAATTTTTGCTTTTAAGTTTTTATTACGAATACGGATATAAATTTCGCTTCCTTCTTTCCAGAAAGCTTTTGTAACATATCCCATTCCGATAGCTTTTTCGAGTATGGGTGATTGAGTTCCACTGGTAACCACTCCAACTACAAGTCCATCGGCATCAACAATTTCGTATCCATGACGGGGAATTCCGCGATCAATCATCTCGAATCCTTTTAGACGTTGTGCAACTCCATTTGTTTTTTGATCTTCAAAAAGAGCACGATCGACAAAGTCTTTACCATCAACAAATTTTGTAATCCAACCCAATCCTGCTTCAATGGGCGAGCGGGTATCATCGATATCGTTGCCGTATAAACAGAATCCCATTTCAAGACGTAGGGTGTCACGAGCGGCTAATCCGGCTGGTTGTATTCCAAATTCTTTTCCAGCTTCAAAAACAGCCTTCCATAGTTTCTCGCCATCCTTGTTATCGACATAGATTTCACATCCACCCGAACCCGTGTAACCAGTGATTGACAAAAGTGCATTTTCAATACCGGCGACATTCAATTTTGTGAATGTGTAGTATTCCATATTTTCAATTGGTTTGTCGCAAATCGATTGCAATGCCTTTAATGCCAATGGTCCTTGAATTGCCAATTGGCAGATTTCTGGAGAAGCATTATATAGATCTTTGCCAACAACTAATCCCATCTCTTTTGCGTGTTTAGCGCACCATTCCCAATCTTTATCAATATTCGATGCATTTACAACCAATAGATAGGTTTCTGAATCGATGCGGTATACTAGTAGGTCGTCAACAATGCCACCTTTTCCATTTGGAAAACATGAGTATTGTATTTTTCCATCGCCCAAAGCTGCAACGTCATTGCTTGTTACTCTTTGTAAAAATGGTAATGCTTTAGGTCCTTTAACCCAAAATTCGCCCATATGACTTACGTCGAAAACACCAATTTTAGTCCTAACGGCTATATGCTCGTCTTTTACGCCTGTATATTCTAAAGGCATGTTATAACCAGCAAATGGAACCATACGTGCTCCAAGCTCTTCATGAAATTTTGTAAAAGCTGTGTTTTTCATAAATATACATTTTATAATAAATAGCAATTGTAGGTACAAAGGTAGTAATAATATCTTCCATTAATCTTTTGAGTTGATCTAAAATAGTTATTGCAAAAGCGATGAGATCTCTGTCTGTAATTTGATTTAATTTCCAATTTTATTCAAGCATCAATTCTATTCCGTTGGTGTATTTTATCTCAAATTTTTGTTTTTCACCGGTAAGGATAAAATAAGCTTCCAAGGAGTCGGTATTAGTTACAATATCGTTGGAGATTTCATATCCAAGTACCATAAATGCGGTTGCATAGGCATCGGCTGTCATACAATTAGGTGCCCAAACCGTTACGCTTAGTAGATCGTGTTGGATTGGAAATCCAGTTTTGGGATTAATTGTATGGGCGTATCGTTTTCCATCTTTAATGTAGAATTGTCGGTAATTTCCACTCGTTGCAATGGCACCATGTTTCAGATTCAGTATTGCCTCAATTTGACGTTCAGCGTTTGTATCGGGGGTGTCGGAGGGGTTGTCAATCCCAATTCTCCATGAAAGATCCTTTGGACTTTTCCCGCGAACGCGAACTTCTCCTCCAATTTCAACCATATAGTCTTCTATGTTTTTTGATTCTAAATAGAGTCCAATCCGATCAACGGAATATCCTTTAGCAATAGCGTTGGCGTCGAGTTTTATGTTTGGTCGGTGTTTAATGATTTTAGTTCCATTGCGACTAATGTGTTCAAAGCCAACATCTTTCATTATAGAGTCAATGGAGTTTTGAGGATGAATAAACCCTTTTTCATATCCAAATCCCCAGGCATTTACCAAGGGGGCAACGGTCATGTCGAATGCTCCATACGTATTTTTCCAAATCTCTTTTCCACGGTCAAAAACTTCCATGAAAAGCGAATCTAAAATAACCGATGTGTCGCCAGCATTAATACGGGAAATAATCGATGTTTGTTGGTATGTGGATAGCGATTGATCGGTTCTTTTCATTACCGATTCCAGATTATCTTGTAGGTTTTTATTGGAAAAATAAGTTACGCTGTAAAAAGTCCCATGCGCCATTCCCTTATCAAAATGCCATGTTTTTTTGTTTTGTTGACAACTAAATAGCAATCCTATGCTTAAAATTGTAATAATATATTTCATTTGTCTCCAATTTTTTATTTATGATTAACTGTATTATATTGTTTAGTTTCAAGTTTTATTTTTGCTATTATTAAAGCTGAAATATTTCTCCAAGTGGTTTCTAGCTTTATTGGGCTGTTGTTTGTTTTGTTTGTGCCTGCGATTTCATTTTCACGATAAATGTGATTTTTACGCCTTGGGGTCAATGTTTAGATATTCTATGAGCAACGATTTTAAAAGTGCAGCATTAATATCAATAAACTCCTGTTCTGATTTGAAAACACTGATGTTTCCGGTCTCCTCACTCACAACAATAACAAATACATTGGTTGTTTCGGTAATGCCAATGGCTGCACGGTGTCGCATACCCATGCTTGCAGGAACAGCGGTTGATTTGGTCAAGGGGAGGATGCAACGCGCTGCTATAATTTTTGTGTCTCGAATTACAACCGCACCATCGTGTAAAGGACTGTTTTTGAAGAATATATTTTCGAGAAGCCGGGTCGATAAATCCGCATTAATCATATCGCCACTTGCCGTTATGGAGTGGAGTTGACCATAGGTCGAAATTACAATTAAAGCGCCTGTTTTGGTTGCAGCCATATTTGAACAGGCATAAACAATGGATTCGACATGTTCCGGACGGATTCTTACAGTATGTTTGTTTAAAAGAGTGTCAAAAGAAAAACTTTTGTTGAAAAACTCACGTGTTCCTAACAGCAATAAAAAACGGCGTATCTCTTGTTGAAAAACAACAATTAAAGCAATCACACCTACGCCCATAAATTGACCTATAATGGTGTTGAGGAGATCCATTTTAAAGGCACTTACCATTTGCCAAAGGATATAAACTAGGAATATCCCTATAAATATATTGATGGCAACGGTTCCACGTATTAGTTGATAGACTTGGTATAACAAGAAAGCGACCACAAAAATGTCGATAATGTCAAATACCCCAATCGATATAAATAGATTTATCATTGATTAACTATTATGTGTTTTTGTAATGAGTTTAATGGTTTCAACGGCTTCTTTAACATCGTGAACTCTTAAAATTTGTGCTCCGTTTAAAATCGATAAAGTGTTGAGCACCGTAGTGGCGTTTAAACTCTCTTCCGGTGTAGTATCTAAATATTTGTAAATAAGCGATTTGCGCGATAATCCGATCAATATTGGAAATCCCAATTGCGCTATATTATGAAGGTTGTTTATTATATGATAGTTTTGATCCAATGTTTTTGAAAACCCAATTCCCGGATCAACTATAAAATCGGCAATTCCTGCTTCTCTACATCGTTGATTTACAGCCCCAAAGTATCGGGTAAGATCGGTAATCAGGTTGTCGTAGTTGGTAAATTGGTGCATTGTGGCAGGTGTTCCTTGCATGTGCATTGCAATGTATCCTGCGCCGAGTTTCCCAACGGTTTTAATCATTTCGGGGTCAAGTTGACCGCCCGAGATATCGTTTATAATGTCAACCCCATATTTCTCAATGCTTTGTTGCGCAATCTCAGCGTGGTAGGTATCCACAGAGACCGCAAAATCGGGATAGTGTGTTGCCATATATTGTAGCGCAGGCTCAATACGATTCCACTCTTCTTTTATGTCAATGGTTGTAGATCCAGGACGGGTTGACATCCCTCCAATATCAATAATATCGGCGCCTTGCAACACAATAGTATCAATTTTTTGGTGCATAGAATGGGTATCGGTAATTCTACTTCCTGAATAAAATGAATCGGGAGTGTTGTTTAAGATACCCATGACCAACGGCCTATTCCACGTGCGAATTTCTTGTTTTATTTTTAATTTTATTCCTTCCATACTAGAAAACTCTGTAAATCAGATTTCAGTGCATTTTTTAGTGAAATCGATTATAATGAATGGACTCATAATTGATCGTAATTCAATAATAATCCCACATTTTTTGCGATATTTGCCTACACAAAGGTAAGAAACATCGAATTATAAAAATGTTTTTACTTCAGTTTTAACTATTAAAAGCATATTGTTTGATTTTATGAATTTTGCAATGGTAATTTCCGAATACTAAAATTTAGTATATGTTGCTGATTTGTAATGAATTAAACAAGGTAATTGAAAGTAAATTCAATAAGGGACATTAAAAATTTCATATACATGAGTTTCATTGTTATTGAAGGATTAGACGGATCAGGTAAATCGACGCAGGTTAAAATGCTGTGTAATTATTTAACCGAAAAAAAAGTTAATTTCGAGTATCTGCACTTTCCACGCACCGATGAGGCCTATTTTGGTCTTTTGATTTCTCGGTTTTTGAGAGGCGAGATGGGGGATATTGACCAAGTTGATCCTTGGATGGTGGCAATGCTATTTGCTGGCGATCGCTGGGCAGCTTCGAAAAAGATCAGCTCATGGATCGAATCCGATGTTTTGGTTGTTGTTGATCGCTATGTGTTTTCAAATATAGCCTATCAAGTGGCAAAAGTTGCCAACCCCGACGAAAAACAAAAGCTGAGAACGTGGATTTACACCCTCGAATATACCATGTTTAATATCCCAAAACCCGATGTTAGTATTTGGCTCGACGCCCCATTGTCGTTTGTTGAACAGCAATTAAATTCAAATCGATTGGGCAATGATAGAGATTACTTGCAAGGCGTGGAGGATATACACGAGACAAGTATTAATTTCCAACAGCAAGTGTATCAGGAGTATAGCGAGTGTTGCAATCAGTTCAATGATTTAATTCGAATCTCCTGTTCCGATCAAAAAGGAGCAATGATGCACCAAGATGCTATTTTTGAACAATTAATTAATCGTATAAGAAATACAATAAAAGAGTTAAAATAATGAAAGTATTACGAACTATTTCCCGCATAACCATTGGATTGGTCTTTCTTTTTTCAGGATTTGTGAAAGTTGTTGATCCCATGGGATTCAAGTTTAAATTCGACGATTATTTTGCCGCCTTTGGCATGGAATGGTTTATTCCCTTTGCGCTGTTTTTTGGAATCGTATTGTCAATTATGGAATTTGCAACCGGTTTCGCTCTTATAGCCAACCTTTTTACCCGTTTCTTTTCGTGGATTACCCTGCTATTCATGAGTTTTTTCACCATTTTAACCTTTATTTTAGCACTCACCAATCCCGTTTCGGATTGTGGTTGTTTTGGCGATGCCATTGTTCTAACCAATTGGCAAACATTCTTTAAGAATCTTATTTTCATTGTTCCCACCATAATTCTGTTTGTAAATCGCATAAAATACAGTAGCCGATGTAATAAGGCGGGATCTTTTTTACAATTTATCTTTATTATTGGAGTTGCGCTCTATATTGCCTTACATTCCCTTTTCACTCTTCCTCTAATCGATTTCAGAGCCTATCGAGTGGGTCAAAATATTGTTCTTAATTCAAAGGAGCACCTATTGGGCGCTCCACAAGCCATATTTGAAACATGTCTTATTTATGAAAAAAATGGGGAGCATAAGTCATTTGATCTGAATAATTTACCCGATTCCACATGGAAATGGGTCGAAACCATCAATAGTCAGATTGCTGAAGGCTATATTCCGCCTGCAAAAGACTTGAATCTTTCTGACATTCATGGCAATGATTATACAACACCGCTTTTCCAAAACCAAGAACCCGTTTTGATGTCACTGGTATTAGATATGGAGAGTTTAAGTGATTCACAATTAGAGAACTACAATCAAATTGCGGTGCAGTGTTTAAGCAATAATATCTATTTTGCCTTGCTTACATCCACTTCTCCTGACGTGATTGAACAGATTCAAGCCCGTTTTCAGCCCACCTATAAAATTCTAAACGCCGACCCCATTGTGCTTAAAACAATGATTCGCTCCGATGGCGGTTTTATTTTCACCTATAAAGGCACAATTCTTAAAAAATGGGGTGCAAACGATTTTCCTGATGTGATGACACTTAACGAATATACGATGATAAAATCTGCGGCTACCACGGGTAACGCTAAGCCTTTGCAAGCAGTGATGTGGTACATGTTGCTATTTTTATCTGTCGCTTTGTTCTTTGATTGGATTGCCTTATCTTTGAGATCACGGATATAAAAACATGTTAAAAAGAGCATTACAACAAACGGGTTACATTCTTCTTATTTTATGGGGAGTGGTTACTCTTTTGTTCTTTTTGTTTAATGTTTTACCCGGCGATCCGGCCAGAATGCTCACCGGGCAACGAACCGATAAAACTACGGTGGAGAATATAAAACGCGATTTAGGATTAGATTTACCTCAATGGCAACAATATCTGTTGTTTCTTAACGATTTATCTCCGCTTTCCTTCGATCGGCGGCACGAGCAAGCGCGTTATGAAGGAATCACGATTTTGCCAATAAATAATAGTCGGATTGTAGCAAAAATGCCCTACTTGCGTAAATCGTACCAAACAAAACAACCTGTTACTGAAATGATTGCAACCGTGGCTTCGGCATCGCTGTTGCTTGCTTTTTCGTCCATTTTATTGGCCATATTTATTGGTATTCCCTTGGGCGTATTTGCAGCATCAAAAGCAGAAACTTGGATCGATAGGACAATAATTTCCGTCTCTTCAATAGGAATGTCGTTGCCTTCATTTTTTGCAGCCATCCTCATAGGGTGGTTGTTTGCTTTTGTGTTGGGAAAATATACGGGATTAAGTCTTACTGGAAGCATGTATAACTACGATATAGACTCGAAAAAATTAGCACTTCAGAATCTAATATTGCCCTCTATAACTCTTGGAATAAGACCTTTAAGTGTTGTGGTTCAACTCACAAGAAATTCGCTTTTAACTGAAATTAAGTCCGACTATTTTCGAACAGCCAGGGCGAAAGGATTGAGCATTAAAAATGCTATTTGGAAACATGCGCTTCGAAATTCACTCAATCCCGTGGTCACCGCTTTGAGTGGCTGGTTTGCCTCAATGCTTGCAGGAATGGTATTCGTGGAATATATTTTTTCATGGAAGGGGCTTGGTTACATGTTGGTTGACGCTCTGAATCAATACGATTTTCCTGTCGTCATTGGTTGCATCCTGTTTATTTCAGTTTTGTTTATTGCCATAAATATTTTAACCGATCTGATATATAAGATGTTAGATCCACAAATGCGATTAAAAACCATATAAAAATATAACGTTATGAGAAAAAAAATAGTAGCCGGAAACTGGAAAATGAATAAAAATTTCCAAGAAGGGATTGAATTAGCATTGGCGATTCAACACCAAATGAATGATTACAAAGGCGAGTGCGAGGTTATTCTTATTCCTCCTGCCGTCCACATTTCAAAAATTAGAGAGCTTATTGATCATAAGAATCTGTTTATCGGCGGTCAAAATTGCAGTGAACATGATTCAGGAGCTTATACTGGCGAGATTTC
>JAQVXQ010000067.1:0-11752 GCA_028709085.1 Salinivirgaceae bacterium
GAGTTATATATGCATTTAAGCGATTAATTATTTTCATAGTAATTAGAAAATTGTCGTTAATATTCTTGCATAATTAGAAAATAGTCCTTTTATTTGCAACGGATTAATAATTAAAAACTCAATAAAGGTATGGAAAAAAAATTAAACCTAATTAAAATCCCTCACGGCAAAGGTCGAAGGCTTGCTAGAATATTTGGCTGCACGCCTGCCAGGGTAAGTCAGGCATTGAATGGCAATTTGCCCGACAATGAACTAACCAAAAAGATACGGTATGTGGCTTTAACGCAGTATGATGGCGTGGAGCTGGAAAGTGTAACCTCTAAAAACAAATAATTATGAACATTCAAATTGCAAAAGTTGACAAGATGCACCAATTTGCTGTAAATCTTATGGATAGCGGTGCAGAGGTAAATTTAACCCAAATGGCAAAACCATTTGGAAAAGCAAAACAGCCCATACAATGGCTAAGAACCGAGGAGGCTAAGAGTTACATCAAAACTCTTAGTGAAGTGCAGAAATGCAGTTCAGGTGATTTACTGATAGTTAGGAAAGGGAACTTTGGCGAGTTGCCACAAGGCACCTGGGCAAATGATTACCGCATTGCCTTGCGATTTGCGCAATGGTTGAGCCCGGAGTTTAGTATTGCGGTGGACGAGATTGTACTGAACCTATTGGTTAAGAACCAAAACAGGAGAGCCATAGCCCCGGAGTCGATGTTTGGTGTGCAGGGTGTAATGTTGTTTGATGGGTACACGTGGTATCCTTATACGCATGTATTGCGAGCGTTGGGCTACAGTACGCAGAGCGGTAGCATTTATAACCGGCCCAAACGGCACCCTTCGCATTTTTACCGTTTTATGGATCGTTGGTTTGTGTCGGACGATTATGTTGCCATGCTGAAAAAGCGCAAGGAGCTCGAAACCGAACAGAAACAACTGGAATTATTCATGTAACCATGAGCATTGCCGATACCATAACACGATTATTGCCACGTTCGTACCCACTATTGGTGAGACACCCGCGAATGAGCAGGTATGAGCTTGAACGTTGGATAGATCACTGCGAAACCATAAAAATGATAGGGAGAGTTACCTACAATGGCAATAATGGTTGGGTTTGCCCATACAGGTACAAAGCCCCGGCAACGCCAAACCCCTTAAACCTCACGCCCGATGCCGACCACATGGCGCAACTGGCATATATAGCCGATGCGCAAAAGCACTTTTACACTCGGTGGTGGGGCGCAATTACTAATTTATTTTAAACCAATTTACCTATGGCAACACAAGCAACAATAGATTACTGCAATGAGCTTCTTTTATACAAAGAACGTAAATGCATCGATGGTAGCCCTTCACGGGTCGATTTAGATCTTTTCGGGATTAAATTCAAGGTTGGTCAACCGGAGTTCGTGCGTATGAGCAAAAGCGAAAAGCGCCGACATATACGCGAAGATCGCATGTTGCTCACCTTTTATGCTGGTGACGAACCTGATGCAGTTAACAATGCAACACGCTAATTATAGAGGTTATGCAAAAGCACCCCATACCCCACAGACAGTTAAAGCGCAAAGGGCGCAAATCCAGAGCATGTATGCGGCTTTTTCGCAAAATACGTTTATGGTACGTTCGTCGGCAAATACGGGCACGGGTTCGCGATCATTCTGAATTGCTGATTTTGCTTCCTGAAGGTACTTTAAGTGAGACGATTTCAGTGCAGATAAGAGACCTCGTATTGGAATGGCGCTCAATAGGATACCAAGTGCAAGCGAAACAAGTGCCGATGCATACACCCACGGGTAAACTGGGTGAGTTACGCTGGTACTATGAAACGCGGTTAATAAGACAAGAATCATTGCTGATACAACCTGAAAATGCTTCAATAGAGCATGACGAGTCAGTGCGTATTCATTATGCATCCTTACATTTTCTGCGGCAGTTCTACTGGAATTATCCATAACACTACAATTTAAGATTAGAGACCTCAAAGGTAGTGTTTTTCCCGACAGGCAGGCACCCGGGGTTCGAGCCCCCGGCGGGAACAAAAGGTGAAAAAGTGACTGGGTGAATGGGTGAATGGGTGAATGGGTGAATGGGTGAATGGGTGACTGGGTGACTAAAGTTGAAATAGAGAAGAGATATGATATACTACGCAGATACATGGTGCATAGAGGCAAGTAAACTGGTAAGGTCGAAACGGAATGTAAACGGCATTATCGGCAAGGCGAATTACGACAAGTTGTGCCGGACGGGCAAACTTGACGTTAAGCGTCAGGGTTGCCGCAACACGCCCGCATTGATTGCAGTAGATGGCAGTATGCGCCCCGATATTTACGACTGGGTGATAGCCCAATTTGGCGACCCCTACAAAGAGGAGCGCGAGGCAAGCGAGGAGGATACAACGCAAAGACGTAGTTTGGGCTACCTTGTGGTGCCCGACCTGAAAGCGGCTACTTACTACGCTGCCTACACGTTTCCCAACGGGAAGTATATTCCGGATAAGTTGCAGCAAAAATATGCCAACACGGCGGCGGTGTTGAATGCCGTTAGTATCGATTACCGGGCTACCATTGAGGAGCGTTTGCGGTCGGGCAACAATACTCGCGGGGTGCTCAAATTGTGTTACCAGAAGTATTTGGCTTATCACGATAACCTACAAATAGAGTGGCCGCACACTACCGTGGCGCGCAATGTTCAGAGTTTTAGCCGCAAGTTGAAGGCGTATGAAGAGCAAGGGCACATAGAGATAATAAGCGCACGGGTACATAACCAGAATCGATCGGCACTGAATGCCGATGGCGAGCAGTGGGCGTTGGCACGATTTGCCGACCCGGTGGACAAATATACGGTGAAACGCCTGTTTGACGAGTACAACGCCATAGCGCCCGATCGCAAATGGAAGGAGATTAAACATGAACAAACCTTGCGTGACTTTTTGTATGCGCCCGAAAACCGATGGAAATGGCTGGGCAGCAAGCATGGCGAGTTGAAGGTAAAAGAAGAATATACACGGCAGGAACGCACCATATTGCCCACTATGCGCGACAGCATTTGGGAAGGCGATGGCACGAAG
This sequence comes from Salinivirgaceae bacterium, assembly GCA_028709085.1. Classification (GTDB taxonomy): domain Bacteria; phylum Bacteroidota; class Bacteroidia; order Bacteroidales; family Salinivirgaceae; genus JAAYQU01. The sequence goes on from JAQVXQ010000067.1 coordinate 3,073, forward strand.
CTGAACCTGTGGTATTTGGGCACTACTACCGATAAAGACGGCAAAACGGTTACAAAGCGCATGAGCCAAAATGTGTATGAGGTTATTGATGTGTTTAGCGAGACGTTGCTGGGTTTTTATGTAAGTCCTACGGAAGATTTTGAGGCACAATGGCACGCATTTAAGCATGCTTGCACGTTTTCGGGATTTAGACCCTACGAGGTAAAGTTTGACAACCAGGGAGGTCACAAGAAACTAAAATCGGGCGATTTCTTTAATAACATATCACGATTGGCACACACTACCAAGCCCTACAACGGACGTAGTAAGGTGATTGAGAGCGTTTTTGGTCGATTCCAAAATAGCGTATTGTATAAAAAATGGATGTTTACCGGACAGAACATAACCGCCACCAGCGAGCGCAGCAAAGCCAACATGGAAATGATATTGGCCAACACTAAGGGTTTGCCGTCGTTGGATGAGGTAATTGAAATTTATAAAGCTTTGCGCGATGAGTGGAACAGTGCGCCACACCACAGAACAGGGATTTCACGCATAGAGATGTACCGTCAAAGCCAAAACCCAAAGGCCGCCAAAATCGACATGTGGGATATGGTGAATATGTTTTGGGTTACGACCGAAAAACCATCGACTTACCGACCCAGCGGCATAGAAATAACCGTTAAAAAACAGAAATACGCCTACGAGGTACTCACCGCCGACGGTCAGCCCGATTTGGCATTCCTGCGCGAGCATAGTGCCCGAAAGTTTTATGTGAAGTACGATCCCGACGATATGACCATAGTGCAGTTGTGGCGCAAGAGCGCATCGGGGTTGATTTTCGAGGCTATTGCGCAACCTTATGTGACGATGCACCGAGGCATTCAAGAGCAATTACCCGGCGAACGTGAGGATTGGGCAGCACGCAACACTGAGAATAACGATGCACGCCGAGCAATGTATGACTATACCGAGGAGATGCTCGAGAGCGAAGGGCGACACCCTAAAGAACACGGTTTGAAATTACCGCCCATGCGCGGGATTTCCATAGAGACGCACGGCCGTTCGTCTCAACAAGAAAAGGCCAAGAAGAAAGAACCCGTACTGGTTGACGACATTGGCCAGTGGCAAAAAGAGGTAAGCAATGCAGAACCTGATAATGGATATTGGAATAAATATTAACCGTATAGACACCATGCATGGTGTCTGTACAAAAAAAATGAATATATGAACAATCAAATCGTTGAGACCGCAACAGCAGGGCTAAGCCAAGCCCGCAAAGAGCAAATTGTAGAATTGCTAGACAATTTTGTTGACCACAAGGGCAGTGCCAATAAAGCAGCCAAAACGCTCACCACGGTGAGTGGTGGTACCATTAGCAACATGAAATCCGGCAAATGGACCAGCATAGCCGACGGGTTGTGGTTGGCCATGGAACGGGAGATAAAACAGCAGTTTGCCGTTCAAAACAGTACCGAAAACCTAAAACAGTGGAACATAGTGGAAACAAGAGATTACGTGGCCATGCAGCAATTTATGAGCGATGCGCAAACCGATGCCCTGGTATTGGCCATAACGGGAGAAGCCGGAAGCGGTAAAAGCATCGCCATAAAAGATTACGCCAGCAAGAACCACGAGGTTTATGCCCTGAGTTGTAGCAGTTATTGGCGACCAAGGTTGTTCTTAAGTAATTTGTTAAGAGCAATGGGTCGCGATAGTGGCGGTTATAGCGTTGGAGAGATGATGGACGAGATTGTATATCACATTAAGCGCGACACTGCTCCGCTTATAATTTTGGACGAGGCCGACAAACTGCCCGACGAGGTGCTGTACTTCTTTATATCGATGTACAACGAGGTAGAAGAGCATTGCGGGATTGTGCTTTGTGCCACCGATAATTTGGAGAAACGGATTAAGCGCGGTTTGCGCCTCAATAAAAAAGGCTACAAAGAGATTTACAGCCGCATAGGCCGTAGGTTTATTAAACTGGCCGGCGGTACCGACCACGACATAGCGCAGGTGTGCATGGCCAACGGCATAACCGAGCCTAAGCATATTAACTCCGTGGTTGATGATAGCGATGGCGATTTTAGGAGAGTGAAGCGCAAGGTTTATGGACTAAAAAAAGGGAAGCGATAATTATGGCAATATCCATTAAACAACTCATAGAACGCAAGCGCGAGTTGCTTCCCTTTGATGGAGCGTGGGTGGATGCTTTTGGCAAGCCCGAGTCGGTTGGCAGTTGGTTTATATATGGGCGGAGCCGGAACGGCAAAACCAGTTTCACAACTCAACTAGCGACATATATGAGCACCTTTAAGCGTGTAGTATATTACGGCTACGAGGAGGGCGATAGCGAGAGTATAGCCCAGCAGTTTGAACGAGCCGGAGCTAAGGATACCAGTGCCCGACAACTGAAATACGAAGAGAAACCCGGCACAATGGCGGAATTGGTGGTGGATCTGGAGAAGAAACACTCGGCACAGACGGTGTTTATTGATAGTATTCAAGAGGCAGGGTTCAACTACCGCGAGACCAAAGAACAGTTGCTCGACCGCTTTCCGCACAAACTGTTCGTGTTTATTAGTCAGGTAGAAGGCAGTGGCACATTGAGTGCCGATGCCACCCGATTTTTGCACAAAGCTATGGTTAAAATACACGTGAAAGGCTTTGGAGCATTTGTGCAGAGCCGTTATGGCGGTGGCGAGCCTTTCCCTGTATGGCCTGAACGATTCGAAAAATTTAAGCATGATGAGTAAACCAATAACCAACAACACAATGGAACGCATGTCCTATGCTATTAAAAAGGTGCAGAAGATATGTGCGGGCGAAAGTTACGCTTTAAGTGGTTGGGTAAGAATGTTGCGGATTGCGGATTGCGATTATGCGAAGCAAACGGCAGAACAGCTCCGGTTTCGAGGAGCATTAGAGCTCGACAAGCGCACTGAGAATAGGTATATTCTAAGTGATACATTTACGGTAACCGATGATTTTTTGTTTGATGTTGTGGTATCGGCAGGAGGCACCGCCGGCGACAGCGACATTGAGAGTGCGCAACGAAAATTAAGCAATCTAAATCAAGCGCGCGAATCTCTATATATAGAGATCGACAATTTGGCTCAAACCCATGCCGAGGGTACGGTTGGCGATTATTGTAGAGCCTACGAAATATTGGTAAAACGTATCGAAAACCACAACCTGCGGATTGCCGCCGTTGAGCAAGATTTACAACGATTTAAGGGAACTTTTCCAAAGTTTGATGGAATTATGGTCTATCCCGAACCTACTATTAACCAATACTAAAAGAACATGATTATGGAGACAATGAGTTTTGAACCCCGACCACTGGACAACGTGAAGCGTGAGCTAGAGCAGATTTTAAATACAATTGAGAGCCGTATGGTTTGGCTTAACAAGGAGGAGAATCGTATGCGATCGACATACTCCGTTGTGGCATCGGACACCCGCCGCATGATAGAGAAATCCGACGATCTGAAACGAGAAATAGAATATATAATTGGTTCAACGCCAAGTAGTAATAACCCTAAATATTGAGAACAATGATTGACATTAGTAAACTAACGCCCGAAGAGTTGCAGCAACTTAACGAGCAATTGGATGCCGACAAAAAGGCGAAAAAAGCGAAAGAACTTCTTGAGCGGAAACAGTACGAGGAGATAAAAGACGCCCAGGTGCGCGAAACGTTTGGACGTTTAAACATTATAAGCACCGGGTTGGCGGAAGCCAAAAGCAAGATGTTTGATGCCTTTGAGACGGTGTTGGCACTGAAGCGAGAGTTGTATCAATTGGATGATGAGAAGTTTGATGCTCAGTCGAGCCATACTTTTACCACAAGCGACGGCAAACTGAGTGTTATGATTGGACACAACGTGATAGACCGATGGGACGAAACGGTGGATGTGGGTCTAGGGAAGGTTAATATCTGGTTGGAAGGACTGGCACGCGACGAGCAGAGTGCCAAATTGGTAGGACTGATTAAAGACCTTATGAAGCCCAACAAGGCAGGAGTATTGCGCGCCAACCGCATATTAGACCTTGCAAAACGTGCCGCCGAAATAGGCGATTTGGAGCTGATAGAGGCGGTTGATTTGATTCGTGATGCTTACCGACCGGCAAGGACATCGACCTTTATAAAGGCGAAGTATAAAGATGAATTGGGCAGAGATGTATGGATGCCATTGAGCATGAGTGCGGTTTAACGGAATAATAACAATGAGATTATGAAAATGGATAAGATAAAAGTGATAAAACGGACAAATATGCCAGCAAAATTGCCCACAATTAACACTGTTGTGATTATAATGGCATTGGACTACTGGAATGCGCCGGAGTGGATGTGGGGGGCACTATTGTTCCTGTTGGCTATACTATGGATTGCATCTATTGTACGTATGGCAATATCTGTCAGTATTGATGTATTTAAAACTAAAGCGTAAATCTATGAACACAAAAACCACTACAAAAACCACATTGATAAAGCGTTACCACGTTATGGCCAATACGTTGGGCATGAGTGCCGATAATCGGATGGACTTTTTAAGCGCATGGGGTGTTACCTCGAGCGTAGAGCTTAGCCGGGAACAATTACTGGAAGTTGTGGCGGTACTGAGCCGTGAGACGGATAAGCACAAAAGCGAGGACGATGTTTGGCGCAAGCGTGTTATTGCTGCTATTTTTGCCCTTATGCGGCAAATGAACATCGATTGCAATATGGACTATGTAAAGGCCGTGGCTTGCAGGGCTGCCAATGCAGAGCGTTTCAATGCCATTCCTGTAATGCGGTTGCGGGCCCTTTACAACTCTTTTCGCAAAGAGACCGAAACTATGCGCAACGCTAAAGCGATAACCACCGAATTGAGTGCCATGTTGGCGGCTTTAAATTAAAAAACAGGCATGCAACGTGCCGATAAAACCCTTTTAAAATGATTTTAAAATTAACCATTACCGTATTTCTCACCCAATTGATTTTCATTGGTTGTCGCACATGGAATGTACGCGCTGTGAGCAAAGGAAATTTAAAGCACGTGCTTGTTTCGGGCGCAATTGTCCACATCAGCTGGTTGGCGAGCATAGCCATTGGCGCAGTGAGTATGAACGAGATTATAGTCAATTTTGATTGGCAGTACCTCCCCGTTATTGTTGGCTCACTCAGTGGCGGCCTTATAGGCAGTTGGATTGGACTTAAGGAGCGAGTTAAGAAGTGACCGTGTGCGAGGGTGACTGGGTTACCAAGTTACCAAGGAATAATAAACAACTAAAACGTAATAGGATGACAGAAAAAGAGTTAAAAGAGCTTGGATTTGAAATGACTGAGCACTATGAACACGACCAATTTCATACAAGCCGATATGCTAAGGGTGTTTTATATGTCGAGTTTACCTACGAAGGCGATCGGTTGCTTACTTGCGATTTGATCATTGCAGAAGTGAACTGTAAGCCCGTGACACTTGACGAAATGAAAGCCCTTACACCGATACTTGGTGAATGGCAGGAGTAGCTTATTGCCGCTAACGTTGACGGTATGAAATCGGTTGGGCTGCGAGGCTCTTACCTATCAAAAACCATAACGTTTGAAACGGGCTGAAACGCTCGAATAACCACGGTTGCCCAACTGTTTTATACCGTGTGTTATAACCAGTGCTTTTTTATTATTAACATATAAAATTTAAATTATGAACAGAGAAGAATTAAATCAAAAACTGAGTGTAATTATTTCCAATGAAACAATATCAGGAAATGAAAAACACAATCAGATTACAGAATTGTTTGAAAAATCGCACATGGAAAATGTGAGAATGCAGGTGCATGGGATGCAATTAAACGAAGGCAAATTTGAAGAACTCGCCAGACCGATGATTAAATACTTATGTGAAAATCACCACCCTCATGTAACTGTAATTATTACTCCAACAGGTGCAGAATTGTTGTCTGGATTAAAGACAATAGGTTATATTGATGATTACATATTAGATTAAATTTAGTCCAATGCAGGAATGTTTCTCGGAGCGCTCTTGCATTGGTTATAACGGACTGGCGGTATGGTTTTGTAAGCCTGCCACACCGCTTCAATCTAACAATAAACTTTCAAAAGGCTTATAAACTATACCGCTTGTTATGCTTTCGTGCTTTGCGGGCGGGCAAACGAAAATCAAAATGAAATTAGAAACACAATTATTTGACGAATGTATTAGCAGAAATTATAACTGCTCAATTACTTACCAGCGTATTAACGACTACTCGGTTGAAATATATAGAGGCTATCAGTCGAATTACGAAAAGATATTTTACACGGATGGGCACATTGACAAAGAGAAGGCTATCCGTAAAGCATTGAAGTTTCTTCGTGCGATGGCAGCATGAAGCATAACTAGTAGCTAAACGGCGTTTGTATGCCGTTTCAGCGTGAGTTAGCGGGTGTTTACAGTTTGCGGTTCAGTTCCTTTAACCGGGCAACAATCCTTTTTGCTTCGGGGCTAAGGTTGGCCAATTCTTCCAAAGTAGTGTTACACTCTTTCTCAATTGTTTCTTTATTGGCAGATTTGGCCGCTATGCGAAGTGAGAATATTAATACATCGGAAGCAATAAAATAGCATGTAATTAACACAATTAGCATTATGACAATCACAAAATTTTTATCGAAATTAAGCAGCAGTGATGCTGCTAAGGTGGCAAGGGTAGAAAAAAGATACCGGGCAATGGCAACAATAATTCTTTTCTGCCTGTTGATCACGTTTTGCTTGTCTTTATACCATCTTGTCGTTACCCTGATCAGCCATGGCAGGTTACTAACGAGCCCGGTGATTACTGCAACAATAATACTAACGGCCAATGTGCTCATAATTGTATGTGTTTTTGTTGATTACAGGTCAAATATACAAATTTTAAAACAGCACAGGGGTAATGAAAAAAACATATAGCGAATCAGTTAAACGATGCTTTAAATGCCGTTTCAGCGTGAGTTAGCGGGCGTTTTGAAACGAAAAAACGAGAATTTATTGTTTTTACAAACCAAAAAAAAGAATGTTTATATTTGCAGGAAACGGAACTAGTTTAGTTATGGCCTACAATCGCGAGAATATATTACGACGAATTATCGATATTCAGGAGATAACCCTGCAACATACGCGCGAACATGGCAGTACGCAACAGTGGGTTTATGAGACAAAGATTTTTCCGTTGTACCGTATCAGTATAGGCACGTTTTACAACTACTTGGCAACGAACGCTAAGGCGGAGCTCAGGTTTTTGGAAAAGCGCAAAGAGGAGCAGCGGGCGATTAATGCGGCCCAATTAAAGATATTTGATTTTGATTGATTTTGGTTGATTTGAATGTTCAGAACGGGGGTTTCGCTTTATGCGAAGCCCCTGTTTGTTTTATAGCTTACTGCCCAATGGTAATTACGGGCGATGCGGTAACGGGAGTTTCGGTTTGTTGCGGTACGATTTGAGCCACTCCTCTGTAATTTTCGACACTGTCTATGATTTCGGCGTGATTGTGGTTTACATGCGATGTTATACGCATGAGTGTGCCAAATGCGGGGTTGCTGTGCCTGTGGAGATCTGCCCAGACGTGGTTGGGAATATCAAGGTACTCTGTTCCGGCTGCTTGATAAGTTCCATTGTGGAATGTTGGCAATTGCCACTGCGTAACGATGTGGAGCGCGATGTCGATATTGGCTTGTTGTGCTCCTCTGCCCAATTGTTGCCACTGTATGGGCGTTATTTCGATGAAGCAGGCGGGCATTTCAAAGGGTTGCTCTTGTTCGAGAAATTCGACTTGTGTGTTCCATAGGTCGATGTGGCGGAATACGCGATTTCCGTTGTTGTTGGTTACGGTAGCCAGTTTGTTGGCTATGGCGTTGTAGATTTCTTTAGTCATAGGTTAGTGTTTTTAGGTGGAGACGCAATGCATTGCGTCTGTACTGTTGAGACGCAATGCATTGCGTCTGTACGATTATGATAATATTCGTTTTAGGTCTTTTGATATTTCGTGTTTTATTTTGGCGGTCAATTTTATGGAGTTGCCCATGAATTGGCGTTTGGGCATTTTTATGGCTTTGCGTCCAAATACATTGGCTTCTAATCCCTCGTTGTGTACTCGTGCGTAGGGCTGGTCGCTTTCTACGATAACCCTTCCGGGTTGAACTGTGTAACTGATGCTGTTTTTCAGATCGCCAGTGGTGCCGCTCAATGTTTTTTTTCGTGTGGCAGCGGGGCTGTAATTGGTTATGGGGTTTGTTTTTCGGGCTTTGTACTTTCCTTTGGTTTTCCAACGCCTTGGGTGGTTGTTTGGCAAACGAGTTTGTGCTCCATAACGGAAACCATACCATAGACTATTGGTTACGGTTCGTTTTGGTGTTTTCCACTTCACGAGGTGGCTGTCGGTGAATCCTTCGTTTTGAAAGCTGTTTTGAAAGTGATTTACGGCTTCAATACCTGCAATGCGCGGGGCGTTTTTTGTTAGATAATCCTCGGCACGTTTAATTTTTGCTATGAGTTGGTTTGGGGTCATATTTTTTTTCGATTAGATAGAGACAAGGCAGTGCCTTGTTAATTTCTTTTGGTATGCGATTCAAGGGTTTTTGTGGCGGCTTTGAAATAGCAGGTGGTTGATAAACTCATCGACAAAGGTTTGTGCTGCACGGTTTTGAAAGGTCAACTTATCGACTGTTTGCGAAAA
>JAQVXQ010000067.1:11852-16032 GCA_028709085.1 Salinivirgaceae bacterium
ATTTCTTTTGGTATGCGATTCAAGGGTTTTTGTGGCGGCTTTGAAATAGCAGGTGGTTGATAAACTCATCGACAAAGGTTTGTGCTGCACGGTTTTGAAAGGTCAACTTATCGACTGTTTGCGAAAACAGCAAGTCGCCATTGCCTTTAACAGTGGTTGTTACCTTTGTTTCTGTTACATGCTGCTCAATGATGAACGCTTGTTTCCACACTTTTAGAATTAAATTTTCCATTTTACTTGACTTTTAGGGGATTATTGTTGTATATTTGTACGGAAAGTAGCTTTTAGAAAAGCATGGGCTGTAATCCCATTGTCTTTACCTAATTGCTACTTTTAATTTTATCTACAATAGAGTGAAAAATCATCTTTCCTGTCCCCCTGTATTCCCAAATCAATATATAGTTCTTTTCCCCCATAACATCAAAAGAGTAGATGTGAGTTTTTGATAGTGTTTGTTTTCTTTTGGGGACAGGGTCAATGGATTTAACATACTTAGCATTTTTAAAAATTTCGTCTAATTGTGTGATGAATGTATTTTTAATTATATCGTTTTTATGTGGTTGATTTATTGCTTTTTGCAATCCGCTTCTGGTAAATCCCACTTTATTGCCACCCAGTAATAATTGCTTATCAATTAAGCCTGATGTGCTTTCAATAGCCTCGTTTCTTATAGCCTTTCTTTCCAAACGCCCATACTCCCTATCAATGACCGCCCTATCCTCTTTGGCCAGTTTGCCAATCATGGGGTGGCCGTTAGTGAAAAGTTCGGCGGTTTTGCCGGGGTTGTTTCGCATGGCTTTTGGCGGCAGGGTAACCTCTTCGGGTTCGGGTTTCGAGCCTTTGGAGCTTCGGCGTTGCTGCACGCTGCATTGGCAACCCCAATCGGATGGTGGCATCCACGTGTCCCAAAATGGATCGGTGAGGTCTTTAATAACACCATAAAACTTCATGTGCTCGCTTCGTGGCGTGGCGGCTGTACTGGGCATGTATTCCAATGCCGGATATAGGTCGGCATCTTGCTCGTAATTTTGCCAGTTTTTGGCAGCACGTGCGCTTCCTACTGCATGTACGTACTCGGCTTGCATGTAGTTGTGGTTGTAGGATTTGTTGATGGCAGCCAACTGCTCCTCTTTTACGGCCTGTTTTATATGTTCGGTTTGCCATGCTGTTTTGTATCCTGCGAAGCGCGCGGAGTTGCGCAAGAGTTTTTGCATAAATGCAAATTCGGGCGTGTCGTATTTTGGGTTTCCATAGACTTTTTGGACTGCCGCATTGAGGTTGTTGCGTGTAAAATTAAAGAGGTCGGGCTGTATGAGCGTTTCGGCCTTTATTGTTTTTGCTATGGTGTTGAATTGTTCCTGGTCGATTCCGGATTTGGGTACGTTTGGTTTTTTAGCCAGTTGCATGTGTCCATGAATTGGGCATCCGCCTTGGTTGTAATAGTTTTCCATGGCAGCCCCGAAGCCTTTAATTTTGACATCGGGGCTTAGTCGAAAAAACGTGCATTGGTTAGCCTAAAATTGGTATCGTTTGACGCGTAAGGGTTTTTGGCTTCGCCTGTTATGGGGATGTTGTATTTTTCGACAAAATATGTTGGGTCGATGGTGTATCGGTTAAGCAACATTTGTTCGAGTTGTATTTGTTCGCTTGCTAGGTAGCCGAGGGGTTTATCCCACTCGAACCTCAATCCGTCGGGAGCTACTCCGTGCATGGCGCAAATGGGCAACAGTTGGTCGTTAACTACATTTCGTAGCATGTCGGCATCGGAATTAACGATATTGTTGAGTATTTTTAAATGGGTTTCGGATTGGCTTTGTGAACTGCCGTTGTCCATGGTCATGGTTTGACCTAGAATGAGTTTCGAGAGTTCGGAGTTGGCGCGTTCAATGCGTTTGTCATAGACATTGAAGGCATCGGAGTGTTGCGTTTCTTGGAATTTTATTTCGGTTAGTTCGTCGAATCGCCCCCAAGCTTTTGCGCCCATGGATTCCATCATATTGTCGATGTTTGCGATCTCTTTAGGGTCGTTGGTTGATGTTGTTGCGATGCGAATGGGCATTCCAAATAATTCGCCAAACTGATCCCAAAATGCGGACATATTTTTTTTGCTGATGGCATGCGGAGCGCATTTGAGTAGCAACCCTAACTCGTTGGGGTTGCCTGCTTCAATGAGCCATTGGTTAAAGGGAGATTTTCGATAAGAGCAACCTTTGTTTGGCTCGTCGCCGGGCTCGCGAGTAATGAGTCCGAACTCGGGTATTACATGTTTACGGGGCACTGGTTGGACATCGGCAAATTGATAACTGCCGTTTGTTTTTTTCACCGGCTCGCCCAGCTGTATGAGCGAGTGTCCCCAGAAATGGGCATCGAGCACGAGATCGAATAGGTGATAGAACCACGAAGCGTCGAATATTGCATACATCTCCGGCACCTCTTCGCCCGATTTTTCGTTGATAATTTTATACTCTTTTTGGAGCACCATTTTTTTGCGTTGATCGATAGCGCCGGAAACATGGGCATCGCCCAGCACGTCGGTGTAGATGTCATACATAGCGTTACGGAATGGACGTTCGGCATTTATAGCCATTTGCCAAGCGTTGCGCCAGTCGCGGATGTCTTTTTTTGTTAGAGCAGCGGTTTGCTGTTTTAGTTCTACAATTAGTTTTTTTGCGTTTGCCATGGTTTGGGTTTATTTCACCCGGGCATGCCCGGTTGTTGTTTTGGTGGAGACAAGGCATTGCCTTGTCTGTACGATTATCACGATTACCACGATTACCAATCGTATTCTGATGGTTTTATTCCTCCGTATTTTATTCCGGGGGTTGCGGTATTGTTGTTGGTTTCGGCAGGTGGCAGGTTCAGGGTTATTTGCCCTTTGGCTACCTTGGTTAGGTATTCCATTGCCCGTTCGTAACGTTCGAGCCTTATATCGAGTGCCATTTTGCCGGGTAGCCATGTTGCGAGGTTGTATAGCACAATGTCGATTGTTAACGCTACCAGTTTAGGGTTGCGTTGTTCTGCGGTTTGGCTGAATATGAGATCGGTGTTATATCGTGCACGAAGGTATCCGGCGATCTCTTCAATGGCTTCGGTTTCGGCGCGTTCGCGTATTTCGCTGTCGTATTGCTGGAATATGTCGAGCGATCGCGGGTCGGTTACTATTCGGTAGTCGGTTTGGGTTAGGTACATTTTTCTAGTTTTTTTATATTAATGAGACGCCAAGCATGGCGTCTGTACTGTTTCAACGGGGCATGCTCCATTGTTGATGAGACGCAATGCATTGCGTAGAGACGCAATGCATTGCGTAGAGACGCAATGCATTGCGTCTCTACCATGCGTTTTTTGGTGTTTTGCGGTTGCCAAATACGGGTTGGAATTTGGCAGCACGTGTATGTTTCTGTAAAATGTAAATAGCGCCTTCGTCGGCATCGGGAGCATCGTCGTGTGCGCGGCTTCCCTTTTCGAATGCCAGCAACTGGTCGAGCCCTGCCAGCATGTCGGGGTCGTTCTGTTTTTCGAGGTTGTAGAATACAACCCCTCGCTCCCACAGGGGCGAAATGGCTTCGACGCGTTGAAACTTGTCGGGTTTTTTGCGTTTGTCGGGTCTAATGGGCAGTTGATAGCCACGCAGATTGCCTTCGCGTGTAAACTCGTCGAGTAAAATATCTTGCAAGAAATTGGCTTCGATATAGTAGTTACAAATAGCATTGGTTGGCATTCGTTCGTTAAGATCGTACATCCAGCGCACCATTTCGGAAACGGTTGTTTGGCGGACAAAAGCCTCAATGTGGTGCAGTTCAGTTCCTATTTTCCCCCATAGTTTAATGGCTTTATAATCGTTTTTAGAAGAGCTTTTAAAGGATGGGTCGCAATAACATATGAGTTGGTCGTATTTGTTGAGCGGGTTGATTCGTTTCCACTTTATCCAATCCTGTTTAAATACTGCACCTTCGGTAATAGGGTTGTTCATCATCTCTTTTTGAAAAGCACGATAGCCCATGAATGCGGCCATATCGTCCAGCTCTTGTTTCGACCATTTTTCCTTCCAAGTGGGTTCGCCTTTCATGGTCAGGGCGTTTGTTTTTGATAGGAAAACAGTGTCGGTTTTGGCGATGTTAGCCAAGACGCTATTTTTAGATATTAGGTTTCCGACCATGATAAACCGTCCACGCCCGCCATC
>JAQVXQ010000068.1 GCA_028709085.1 Salinivirgaceae bacterium
ACGCGAGCAATGTGAGCGGATGTGCATTATGCATCGAGAAACTTTTTCATGATGCAGGATTCAACAAAGGTGTTTTTTCAACCATTTTAATCAAAGGGAGTAATACGTCGAAACTAATTGACGATAAACGTATAGCAGCCGTAACCCTTACCGGAAGTACTCCTGCCGGAATTGCCGTTGCATCAGCTGCCGGAAGAAATTTGAAAAAAGCCGTGTTAGAACTGGGAGGTAGTGATCCATACATCATTCTTGACGATGCAAACATCGAACTTGCTGTGCAGAAATGTGTGGCAGGAAGGCTCCTAAACGCAGGGCAAAGTTGCATTGGCGCAAAACGCTTTATTGTTACTGAAAAAGCATACGATGCCTTCATCGATCGATTTGTAGCCGAATTGAAAAATACAAAAACCGGCGATCCTATGATGAAGGATACTACTTTTGGCCCCCTTGCTAACATGGGATTTAGAGATGAACTTCACAAACAAGTAACCCAATCGGTACAAAACGGAGCACAAATAGTAATCGGAGGAACCATTATTGACAACTCAAAACCCCTCTATCCCGCAACCGTATTAATTAATGTAAAACCCGGAATGTCTGCCTACGAAGATGAACTTTTTGGTCCTGTTGCATCCATAATTAAAGCTAGAAATGAGACCGAAGCCATAAAAATTGCAAACGACACCATTTTTGGTTTAGGCGCAGCCATTTTTACAAATGATATTGAAAAAGGATTGGAAATTGCTCAAAATCAAATCGAAGCAGGATGCTGTTTCGTAAATGATTTTGTGAAATCAGACCCTCGACTCCCTTTTGGTGGCATAAAAATGAGTGGTTATGGACGGGAATTATCATTCTGGGGAATACGAGAGTTTACAAACCTTAAAACCATCGCAATGCCTTAATAATTTATATAAAACAGAACCATCAATCCATAATAAAAGAAATTTAAACAAAACTCTATAAAATAACCTGTTATAATGCTTCTCTTTTTTATCTTTGATGATTATATTACTTAACTATTGGACCTTTATTTGGTTAGAATAAAAGTTGCCCGTCGATCTCTAATCCTTAAGAACCGACTAAAAAATTAAAATAGGATTCAAATGTTGTAAAAATAATATCTTTACAAATGGAATAAAGCTTAATGCAAAACTATGAAACGAAAACTTCAAACAAAACTTCAAATCCCCATATTAATTACTACAGTTTTAGTTTTTGGAATTTCAATTGCTGTAATCGCATTTAGAACCCATCAATTAGCTGTGAACGACGCTAAAACCATTGTTAATGCAACTGCACGCGAATATGCTAATATGATTGCCTCTGATCTTCAGCAAGAGATTAATATCAGCCGTACATTTGCTCAATCTATTTTAGGATATCTTGAACACAATAAAGATCAAGCTATTGATTTAACAAAAACAACGCTTAAGAATGTGGTATCTCGCTATCCAGAAATATATGCAACCTGGGTTAGCTTTGAGCTCTCTGCCCTAGACCCAGAGTGGAAACTCGATTATGGACGAAAACGAATAACGGTTAACAAAAATGGCAATAATTATGAGATAATAGAAGATGATATTGACCTTAAAGGAGATAATGTTGACGGTATTTATTATCAATCAAAGATTGAGAAAAAAGAACTTGTTTCCAATCCATACTACTTCTCTTATGACGGCTCAGAGGAGGATCAGATATTAGAAACCAGTATATGCATTCCCTTAATTGTTGACGGAACCTTTATTGGACTTGCCGGAGTTGATATTTCATTGGAACGATTCGACAAAATTGTAAAGAAGATAAAACCCTTCGATGGAACCCAGACAGTAGTAATGTCAACCAATAGCCAAATAATAGCTTTCCCCAAGAAAAAATATATAGGTAAAACCTATATGGATCTTAATGCCGAAGACGACAAAAAATACAGTGTAACGAAAAACGTGAGCGAAGGAAAAACCTTTAATTATATTTCAGAATATGATGGCAATACCGTTTATGTAACTTTTGTTCCTATAAATTTGGCCAAAGACATTACACCATGGACATTACAAATATCAGCTCCATTAGACGTTATTTTGCATCGATCCCGTCAAAACCTTTGGCTTGCTTCTGTTATTGGATTCTTTGGGTTTTTAATCGTTAGTACGCTAATATGGTATATTGCAAGAAATATTATTTCCCCCATAAAAGACACAACCCATGTTTTACAAATAATAGCTGAGGGCCAAATAAGCAAAGTTGACCGCATGAAAATTAACTCAGGCGATGAAATTGAACAAATGTCAATCTCGCTTAATCTATTGATTGACAGTCTTAAACAAACGGCAATATTTGCAAAAGAAATTGGACAGGGAAAACTTGATTCGGAGTATATTTTATTAAGTAGTAACGATGAAATTGGAAATGCATTAATTGAAATGCAAAAAAGTCTTCAAAAAGCGGAAGAGGAAGAGAAAATTAGAAGAATTGAAGATGACAAACAAAACTGGATTTCAAGAGGAATCGCACTCTTTAGCGACATATTAAGACAAGAAGAAACTTCGACCGAAGAACAAACATTTCATATTATTTCTAACCTTATAAAATATTTAGACGTTCAACAAGGGTGCATTTATATTATTAATGATAAAGACGAAAGCGAAGTTTTTTATGAGATGAAATCAGCGGTTGCCTTTGACCGAAGAAAACTCATGAAAAACACCGTCTCCATTGGCGAAGGATTAATTGGCAGATGTGCACATGAAAAAGAAACAATTTATATCATTGATGTTCCAGAAGATTACATCCACATTACCAGTGGTTTAGGAAAAGGTAATCCGGGAAGCATCCTCCTAACCCCCCTGATTTTAAACCAACAGGTTTTTGGAGTAATGGAGATCGTTTCATTCAAAGAAATTGATGAATATAAACGAATTTTTGTTGAAAAAGTAGCTGAAAGTATTGCAGGAACATTATCCAATGCCAAAATAAACGAAAAGACAAAACATCTACTTGTAGAATCTCAAAAACAACAGGAGGAGCTAGCTTCGCAGGAAGAGGAGATGCGTCAAAACCTAGAGGAACTTCAAGCAACACAAGAAGATGCTTCGAGACGTGAGGCAGAGATGCGTTCCATTTGGAATGCTTTTAATCACATTGCGCTCATTATTGAATTTGATCTCGATTTCCAGGTATTAACCGTCAGCGATAAATGTCATGAGTTTTTCGGGGATACTTCCGAAAATATATTAGGAATGCCTCATCAGGCGCTTGGTTTTGTTGAAGACAGAGACAATGTAGAACATTCATTATTTATTTCAAAACTTCGACATGGCACAACAATTCAACGTCGTGCAAATTTAGTTACGCGAAATACAAATATGTGGGTTTCCGAAACCTATTCCCCTTTGTACGATCACGATGGAAACATCACTCGTTATGTTTCGGTAGCTATAGATATTTCACCTCTTGTGAAGTTAGAACAAAAACTACAAACTACATAGATATTAATCCCAGTATGGTGAAATCGAAATAAAATTCGTTCAAAAACTTCGGGCGACTAAAATACTGAATTGTATTCTAATCGCCCAGAATTTTCAACATCTACTTTTCTAATATTAAAGCATTCTATTTGCCAACCATTAGATCATTTTCATGCAAATGTTCTACGCGCAATAAGTCGTTAATTATTTTCACTGGATTAAAAGTTGAAATTGGAACCTCAACAAATACAGTATTCCAACGTGCCATGGCTCCGTTCCAAAGTCCAGGAAGCTCAAGTGCCTTTAACTCTTTTCCATCCTTCGATTTTGCACTAATAAACCCTGTGTTATCATCCCTATACTTGGTTAAATCAAAGGCATTACCTTTGTAATCGGTAATACAACATACCAAATCAACTGGGTTAAAATGGGTAGTTTCTTTTACAATTTTAGCATGGGTTTTATTTTCCGGATCGAGTTGCGACGCTTCCACAATTTGAAGACTCTCAATTCCATTGGAATCTTTAACCCAAAACGGTCCACCACCTGGTTCTCCTTCGTTTTTAACCATGCCACATACCCGAGTAGGTCGATTTAAAACGGACAACAACCACTCAATTTTCTGCTCTCTAGTAACTTCATTCAAGGCATAGGGGAATGGGTTATTTAATCGTTGTTCAGCAAAATTAACCATCTTTGTTAGAGATCCATCAACAATTAAGTCCGGCTCCTCAAGTCGAGTCATATATGCCACAATCGTATCTAAGATTTCGGCCAATACTCCCCCAATAATTTGCTTATATTTAACCGTATCGGGCTTTAGCCGATCCGTTACAACGTTATCAATATTTTTAATAAAAACAATATCATAATTTAGCTCGCCTAAATTTTTAAGCAATGCGCCATGTCCGGCCGGACGAAATAGAATAGAATTATCCGGATTCCTAAACGGATTATTATCCGCATCCACTGCGATTGTATCCGTTGCTGAATCTTGAATGGAGTAACTAATGTTAAAGGCAACACCGAAACGCTCCTCATACTTCCCTTTTACCAAATTTAGCAATTGCTTAAAAGGTTCTACATGCTCGGGAGAAACTGTAAAATGAATATCAACATTCCCCTTTGATGCTGCATATTGTGCTCCCTCAACAAGGTGTTCTTCTGCAGCTGTTCTGGTCTCTTCTTGATAACTATGAAACTTTAACAATCCTTTTGGTTTCTGTCCATAATTCAATCCATTTTCCGATATCAGCAGACTAAGTGCCTGGGCAAAATTCTTTTTATCGAGAATACAATTAAGATCCATCTCATTTTCCACTGCAGCTTTGGCTAAATCGCCATAAAAGGCAAAGTAACGCATGTGTTCACAAACATAGAAAATCGAATTAAACGAACGATCCACTAATGTACTCAAATACTTTTCATAACTCTTATCATACTCTTTAATCAATTCATACACATTCTGAAACATTCGAGTAGCAGCACCACTAGCCGGAACAAATTTCACCACACGTTTCGACGACAACATTTTCCGATGTAATTTCTGGTATTTCTCAACCATCTCTTCATCAACTTTCACAATACCATGGTCAATCACCGCCGGTGCTGTGATATCTACAAAAGGAAAACCATTTTTAAATTGCTCAAGCTGTTTTTCAACTACGGCAACTGAAATTCCTTTTGCCTGAATCTGTTTTAAATCTTCTTTGTTTAACATTTGTCTGTAATTTAAATACTAACATCTTCTCAAAAATACGAAAAAAGAACGACTTGTTAACGATTAGTTAACCCAAAATGGCATATTGTGGAAAAATCAATGTCATAAAATTCAAGTATCACACTCAAAAGTAAGTATATCGACAATTCGTTGTGTTTAAATAAGGGGCGAACTTTTCTATGGTAGGGAATTCTAATGCGTTTTCAAAATTCTTTCTGTTCATTTTTATAAATCAATTCAGCACAACAAATACCTATAAAATGAAATGCCCCCTTAAATCAATTTTAAGATTCTTGACAAAACGAATTGAAATGAAGAGATAGGTATGAAAAACGACCCTGTTTTGTATAAAAAAACCGAACAAAAATTCTGATTATCAGTCTCTGTTCGGTTTTAATCAAATCAATTATTTAAAATAATTGATATATTAATGCGCTAAAACTATTTAGCAATTACTCTTCTCTTCTCTTTAATACGAGCTTTTTTACCTGTTAATTGACGTAAGTAGTAAATACGTGCTCTTCGTACTTTTCCAGATTTATTCACGTCTATTAGTTCAATAAAAGGTGAGTTTATTGGAAAGATACGCTCTACACCAATATTTCCACTCATTTTACGCACAGTAACAGTTTCTGAAAGACCTGTTCCATGACGTTGAATTACAACGCCTCTATAATTCTGAATACGTTCTTTATTTCCTTCCTTAATTTTATAGTGCACTGTAATGGTATCACCAGCGCGAAAAGCGGGAAAGTTTTTCTTCTGTTCAAAATGTTCTCTTACAACATTCATTAAGTCCATCGTAGTAAATTTAAATGGTTTTCTAATAACAGATTACAATATAACAGACCCCTATGTTCATGTCAGAGATTATAATCGAAGTGCAAAGGTAAATATTAATAATTAAATTAAATCATATCCGACATACTTTCTTACAATCAATATCACTGTTGTCCGGTAATTCTTTTGAGATTCTAAGCGTAACGCAGTGGAGTGAGGAATCTAGTAATCATTATTAGAGATTATCCGGACAATAGTGAATCAATCTAACAATCGATCTTCTGCAACCCCAATACCAAGCGCCGTTAAACATATCTAAAATATTTTTGTTATAGATACCCAACACCATTTTTTGCACAATCTTTGATAACCCTGAATAGCAATTATCAACTTACTAACGTTTAAAGATCAACAAATGTATGAAAAGTAAGGAGAATCTTGCTATTTTTGCATAATACAACTTCGTAATAATTAATTTCAAATAAAATATATTATGAGCCTTTTCAAAAAAATGGATATCTCTGATAATGAGGCAAAAGCTTCGAATCAAGATACTGCATCAGAACACGTAAAGTGTTTAATTATTGGTTCCGGACCTGCCGGTTATACTGCTGCTATATATGCAGCACGAGCAAATCTAAGTCCAGTTATGTACCAAGGGATTCAGCCCGGAGGACAGTTAACTACGACCACCGAAGTTGAAAACTTTCCCGGATATCACGAAGGAACAACAGGAACCGAGCTGATGGAAGACTTGCAGAAACAAGCCGTTCGGTTTGGGACAGACAGTCGTTGGGGCATTGCCACAAAAGTTGATTTCAGTAGTCATCCACACAAAGTTTGGATCGACGATAAAACCTTAATTGAAGCCGATAGCGTTATAATTGCAACAGGTGCAACGGCAAAATATTTGGGTATGGAGAGTGAGGAAAAATACAAAGGATCAGGAGTGTCGGCCTGCGCCACCTGTGATGGATTTTTCTACAGAGGAAAAGATGTTGCCGTTGTAGGAGGCGGTGATACCGCAGCAGAAGAGGCTCTTTACCTTGGTAGTTTATGCAAAAAAGTATATCTCATTGTTCGTAAACCATTCTTGAGAGCATCAAAAATAATGCAAGAGAGAGTAGAAAAAGCGGCTAATATCGAGGTTCTTTTTGAACACAACACTAAAGAGATTTATGGCGATGGTGTGGTTGAAGGTGCTAAACTCATTAAACGCAAAGGAGAGTCTGACGAAACCGAAGTAGAAATAAAAATCGATGGTTTTTTCTTAGCCATTGGTCATACTCCAAACTCCGACGTTTTCAAACCATTCATAGATACCAATGAGGCAGGTTATATTTCTACCAAAGGCGCATCAACACACACAAACATTGAAGGTGTTTTTGCTTGTGGGGACGTAATGGACAGTACGTATCGTCAAGCGGTAACCGCTGCCGGAACGGGTTGCAAAGCTGCCATTGATGCCGAACGATGGTTGGGAGCAAGAAACTCTTAATGACTATTTAAGCGCAAAAAAAGCCCCTTAATACACATGTTTTAAGGGGCTTTTAAATTTCATTCAATATTATTCAATTGGATCGAGCGTGCGTGTTAATAGCTCTCTATCGAGCATAAATAAACCATTGCCATTTCCATTGATCATCTCAATTCGAGTAAGAATATCAGAAGCAGAAGCTTCCTCCTCTACTTGCTCATCGATAAACCATTTCAAGAAGCTTTGTGTAGCATAATCTTTCTCAGCAATAGCCACATCCATAACTCCATAAATCAAAGCAGTTACAACTTGCTCATGCTTGTATGTTTCTCTAAACGCATCTGCGGCATCTTTCCATGTATGTGGAACTTTATCAATAGGTTGCAATTCTATTTTACCGCCTCTTTCATTTACATAATCAAAAAACTTTAGGGCGTGCATTTTCTCTTCTTCAAATTGAATTCGCATCCAATTTGCAAAACCTGCAAACCCTTCATTTTGGAAATATGCACTCATAGAGAGATACATATATGCAGACCATAACTCAGCGTTAATTTGATCGTTAATAGCTTTTTGTACTTTTTCTGAAATCATAACTTTTTTTTTAAGTGTTAAATTAACCGTGTTATCATATAAATTCAAACTATAAAACTTAAACAAAGATAATGCTATTTTGTTTAAAAGTGTAATATATGACTAACGAGCTCGATTTTTCAAGGTGTTTAGGGGGCGCATAACAAGGGGAAAATCAAAAAAGATATTTGTTGAGTAATTAACTTAGCGCGATGTTGAATCGAAGAGTCCTCGTAATATTTTATTTATCACTGAGCCACTAACTCTTGGCTAAATTAAATAAGTTGTATTGTTACAGCACATTTTAGATATAAAATTGGTTTAGATTTGTGTTCAAATCGACGCTGTTCAAAAAGCAAAGTGTTCATAATTGAACAAGAAATTGAGATTTCAGAAAAAACAAGTCTCTATTTGATTATTTATTATTTTTTCTAATTCATTTTACTTTAGATAGATAGAATACATGTATGAAAATAATCGGAAAAATACCTTTCAAATATTTGCATAAATAAATATTAGGTGTACCTTTGCAACCGCAAAACAGAGAAATAGTTTGCATTGATCTAGTAGCTCAGTAGGTAGAGCACATCCCTTTTAAGGATGGGGTCCTGGGTTCGAGCCCCAGCTGGATCACAAAGTCGAAACATAGTTTCGACTTTTTTTGTTTTGGACAATTTGTCATAATAGAAAATGTAAGGATTGCGAATCATCACTTTTAAATCATTAAAATCAGACCCGGATTCTTATCCTGCCCAACCCCATCTTAGACTCCATACAACTTTAACACAAAACCCCGATCTCTATTTTCAGATAAGAGGAATTCTATTGCTCTTTTTTAGCAAGTTAGAGTTAGACTAAAATTCAAGTCATTTTATTATTAGAAAAAGAGGTGAAAACGAAGTAGCCTTATTTTTCACAATTAAATATAAAGAAAAACACCTCTTTATATCTTTTTATTCGATTGAATGATAGTTCTTTATCTTTCCACCTGTTTTTAAGTTGTGAAATTCAAGTCTAAAAAAATGAACATAATAATAAAATATTGGTTTTAGTTTTCATTAAATGTTTAAAAGCCAATATTCATGAGCGTAAATATTTTTGTAAAACGAATTGCTCTCCAATTGGCTAATGTCTTTATTTCAGTAATTGCATTTACTCTTCCATGATTAATAAATGATCTCTTTCACGAATGTAAAAACATTGCAGCTATGATTACACCTCGATTCCAGGTTACTAAGTTTAAAGTTTTCATATTGACAATCCTTCTCAGTTCAGGCGTAAAGGTGAATGCCCAATTTGAAATTCAAGAAGAACAACCGAGCTTTACAGCTGATTATGTGAACAGCATGTTTTACTATAGCAATCTCGACCATTTGCGTAGTAGCTTTAATCGTATTTCATCTTTAGAAAGCTTGGAATCGAACAATGGCAAATCCAAAAGTAATTATAAAAGAGGTGCCGTAATATACGACTTTAATTATGGGCGCAACGTTATGGGCAAACCAAAAGTGCCTATGTTAGTTGGAGCATCGGGTATGTACAAACAAATCGGTTTTCACGCCTTAATATCAACGACACATATGCGAATGTTTGGGGGTGGAGAGTCATGGGAGGAAAATTATGTGTATGATCTTGAACGTTTTTCCGGCAGCTCTTTTGGTTTGTCGTATAACAATAAGTGGTTCAACGTTTTGGGCGACGTCACATACGCACAGAAAAACCTTAGTTTCTTTGGACAGTTTAATATACCCGTAATTAAACTAAGGGCGGGGATTGGAATAAGCAAATACAATCAAATTATCGACTCCTTAGGTTATACCACTATTATTCAGGGCGATAGCTTTACTCCTGATTACTATTTTGTAAATTCATCTATTCTTAAATTTATAAACGTAGGCTTTAGCGTGTTAAGTTTCTCGGAAGTTCGCCTGTCGCCACATCTGTCATTTTCATTGTATCAACTTTACAAACCTACGAAATGGGACAATCTGAAATTTGATGTGGAACTCTATTTTAAGACACAAACTCCCGGTTTTAAGGATGTCCTTGAATTGCAAGACTACGAAGCACGATGTAGCTTTTACTTTTTCACGGGCGGAGGATTTGGCAGTTCCGGCATAGGAACGGCTAATCCAATTAATACTCGTGGTGCATTCTTTACGAGTATTAGTTATAAATCGGGAACCGATTATATTGCGCAAACCATGCAAAATGCAGGTATTTCTTATAAGGGTCCAACGGGATGGGGAGGGGAAATTGGCTATGGAATACGCGTCTTGGGCTTAAGAAACTATGGAATTGATGATGAAACCTTTCTAAAAGTTTCCCTTTACTATAATTACAGTGCGTATTTTAATGTGTGGCCGGCTTTAATCGGAGGCATTAAATTTAGAGTTAAAATTTAAGAGTTTGACAACTACATTTAAAAACTTTTTACGATGAAAACATTTAGACTTAATTACTTGAAAAACATATCCTTGCATTGGGGGATTGTCGTGTTAGTTTTTAGTTTTTTCAACACAGGATGTGAGACAATTACAGAATTAATTCCCCTCCCTAAACCCATAGCTGATTTTCACTTTAATGAAGACTCAAGCTATGTTGCGCCGTGTGAAATCTATTTCCAGAATCGATCATTTTACGCAACTTCCTTTGAGTGGGATTTTAATAATGGACGTGTCTATAATAATGCTGACAAAGCTTATTATTTTACCGATGCGGGTATTTATACCGTAAAGCTGAAAGCAACGAATGCCGATGGAGTTTCGGAAACAATCACAAAAAACATAGAAATACTTGGTAGTGAGGTGGTTCCTGTCAAACACGCTTATGATGGTAAATGGATCGTGGATGATCCATTGTCACCATCAATGAACATGAAAATAAAAAGTGAAAAACAAAATCGTAAAAGTGCTACTACTGCGGGTGTCGATTTAGCGTTTAACAAACGTGATAATTGGGAAAGTCCGGTACTAATTAGAAACTCTTCATTTACCGACTTAAACAACATGAGCTCAACCCCAATTAGGGTTGGAGAACATGCAATTATGGCATTTTCATTCATCAATAGCGGAAGTACCACACATAATGGTCTGTTTAATATAGCCATTCTGGTCGATGGTGGATTCAAATATCAATGGCCGGTAAACTATCCAATAGATGCTGGCGTGTCCTATTTCTATTACGATATCGATCTTGGAAAGCTTGCTTTGGGGAATCATACCGTTAAAATCATACTCGATCCACAAAATTATGTTGTGGAGGATAATGAGAGCAACAATATTTACGAGACAACATTTACCGTCTCTCCCAAAATGCCCTTTGAAAGTTTTGAATTTTCAAATAACCGTTACATAATAGGATTAGCAAATAATGAACTAAAATATGGGAAACTGAATTATTCGGAAAATAAAATCCATATGAGTACCATAGGCAATTGCAAGGTGAAATCGTTTTCGGGCAATGAAATGATTCTTGAAATTGATGGTGCTGAATATAAATTACTGCGTGAAACCCCCACAGTGCCAATGACCGACGCAACAATGAAACTTACCAACGGCTATTGGATGCACACCGTGGCTGTTGATTCTATAAATCCGAACGATGAATGGATGTTTACTACTTCAGGTACATTTGTTAGCCTTGTGGCAGAAAAGCCGACTTTTTCAACATTCACGTATGAGAATGATTCTTTAATTCATGTTGGTTCCGATAATAGTCAACATTTAAGGATTAATGAGCTTAGCGTAACCCGTTTACGAATAAAAAATGCGTTGGAGCAAACCTTCAAATTAAACACACAAATTTATAAATAACCATGAAAACTAAAATTATGAATCGTCATTCAAAACTACGAATTGTTTTATTTGCAATCGTGATATTTATTTCAGGTTGTACTGTAGATCCCCCCGTTGAGGAGTGTGATACGTTGGTTTACGGAGGAAGTTTTTTACATATAAATGAACTCACGTTTTGCCCTGAATCACTTAAAGTTCAGCGTATTATTAGAAACAACCAAGGTTCTATGGAAGAGAAAATAATCTGCAATTTCACAACCGATAATGGAACTACCTGTAAAAACGATCGGCTTTTAAATGCCCAGATTGTTGTCCGCACGTCGTATCCCAATACAAATAATGTACGGTTGCCCAATACATTTCGTGGAACCTACGCCGAATTAAAAGCGTTGGATATATATATGGATGTGATGCTAATTGAAGAGAGTGATAAAACCGTATTTTACGAAATCGACTTAGATGAACTTGATGATGAACTCTTTGTTGAAATAGGTTTAAATGTCCATAAAGAGTTTATAAGTTGTAGGATTAAAGGAAATATTCTATTGGGACCTGAATTAAAAACGACTTCATGGGAGTCGGTATTTATGTTTATGGATTAAAAACGAAGAGGGGAAAGCGTTTTTCGTACTCGTAATTCATTCGCATATCCTTCGACATGTTCAACACAGTGCGTTTGCAACTACAAATAAAAAAATACCAAAGGGACAATCTCTTTGGTATTTTTATAGAATTAATGGCCCGATTATTTCAAATATCGCTCCCCAACCAAATTGAATGCTCGAACACAAGCGGGGCAAAACTCCAACGTACGGGTAAACATAGTACAGTTGTGTGCGGATCGATAAACCCCCAAAGCATGATATTGTGCTCCTTCGAACAATCCTACTTTTCCGTAATTCTCCATCGTTTTAAACAGACTATCTTCATGATTTTGCTGTTGTCGGAACAACTTTGTCATCTGATATTCAGGCGCTTTACGTTTTCTCATTTCAGTTCTAATTTTCTGAATTTCAATACTATGCGTATCAAACTTCTCCTTATCCCAAGGGGTAGGAAGAGGCATGGTTGGATCAATCAGTTCATTCCATTTTATGGCAGAATGTTCCGTTTGAATCGTAACATTCAACTCCCATGGCTCCTTAATCGTACCTCCCATCTCATAACTTGTGGCTGAGGTGTAATATTCGTCGGCCAAGTCGGCAAAATGGTGTCCAAACTCATGAACAAACAAATACTCTTTAAAGTCGTTCGATGCTGCCGCAGTAATATACAAATTATAGATTCCTCCGCCGCCGTAGATTGAATCGTTCATTAAAATGGCTGTAAACTCGTATGGAACCGCCGAAGCTATATTTCTAACTGTTTTATTTTCAGTAGTTAACGCGTATCTCTCCGAGTCAAATGCTCCATAGGTAACTCCCAAAGCGGAACCTTTATAAATCTCTTGATGCGGATGATTACACCCCGAAGTAGCCGATGGAGTAAAAACTGCTCGTATATTCAAATTGTTTTTTAACCCTGAAAAAGAGTTCGACTCCGATAAAGCGTTCGAGAAATTATGGGCATCCGCTAGGAATTTACTCTTCTCTTCCAATGTGTAACCCTCTCCAAGCACCACTATATCAATACATTCCGTTGGATTACCACTGATTTTAATTGGGAAAACTTCGTTTACTGCTGGAGCGTAGGCGTGGTTGACCTTGTAATGCGTCAATTCCAGATCATACTCCCAACAAATATCGAATTCGTTTTCATCATTTCTTTTATACAATACTATTTTCACATTCTCGTCGGGCCAAGGAAAACGCAACGACTCATGATACACTCCCCATTGTTTTTTAGCTTCCGGAGTAGTTTCCCACTCGCCATAAATACTTGCAAATCCTTGTGAATAGAGCGTTGACCCAGATCCATCTTTTACTTCAAACAGATATTTCCCTAATCGTAGATTGTCAATGGGCTTCGCTGAATTGCCCGCCCAAGGTCCATCATTCAAAGCCTCGTCAAAAGTAAAATACTCAATTTCTGCATTTCCATGGTGATAAAAATCGAAACGCATGGTCTGAATACTATTCGCAAACTTCGCCTCTTTAATGCTTTCTTGATTTTCAGCACATCCCAGAAAGCTTAAAAGCACAACTACAATCAATAAATATTTCATTTTGTTAAGTTTTAAATGAATAATAGTGAATAAAAACGCAAGTTATTGTATTTTTTCTAAAATTAACAGCAACTAATCAATTATAGGCCCATAATAAAAATACCGAAATAGTTCCATTTACTATGCAAAACAGGTATTATCAAGCCATTTAAAAAAACGGATAATCCAATTGGAACGTAAAAATGAGGTAAT
Organism: Salinivirgaceae bacterium; assembly: GCA_028709085.1. Lineage (GTDB taxonomy): Bacteria > Bacteroidota > Bacteroidia > Bacteroidales > Salinivirgaceae > JAAYQU01. The sequence continues at coordinate 14,168 of JAQVXQ010000068.1, forward strand.
TTTTAATGTCTTTTCTCTGTTCATTAAAACAATAAATACCGACAATAAAAAAGGAAGTGCAGGCATTTTATAGCGTACTAATGCGCCTAATACCGGAGTAGTGACCCCAATAATGGTCAATAAAATCAATGAAAATGAAACTCCAAATAGAAATGGAATGGAGGAAATCCTCTTCGCATATGCTGTAAAACATAAAAAAGCAATTGCACCAACAATGAATAAATTCTCTAGTGCGGCTGCGAATGAAACGATATTATGCCACTCAAAAACATGAGGTCGGAAAAGCGCATTTAGTATTCCCACAGGAATTGCTTTTATGAATCCCCAAAGTGTTCCGTCCATAATTGGCAACTCTATGGCACTTCCTGCAACGGTGAGTTGGGTAATCATATTTATAAAATCATGTTGCTTGTTGGCAATAAGTTCAAGCAAATTAAAATTCACACCCAAGTGCTGAATATTAAAGGCAATCAACACCAAAACTAAATGTATGGCTATGAAAATTGCAACTCTAAATCTCTTAAAAATGGAGACACTAACAAGCCAAATTAGAGCTGGAATTAGCGATAAAACCACATAAATCTTAACATGAAAAAACAGAAAGCCCATGGCTAAAGCGAGTATGAAACGAGGGATATTTCTATAATTTTCAGTCCATCTGTCGATACTCCAGACAAATAGTCCAAGGGCAAATAACAAAACACTCTCTTTCAAAATTCCTGATCCCCAAAAAAGCACCGAAGGCATTAAAAACACGGCAATAGCAATTAAGACTCTCCTACTAGGTTCAATATATTTCATCAAAAATCGAAATATGCCCATTAATCCGAAAAACGACAACAAATTGAAAAATAGACTGTGAATGTTAATGTCGCCATTTGAAAACAATCGTATAAATGCGTTTAATCGGATTACTACTTTATTGTCGTTATACAAATTATAATCAAACGGCTTAATCCAGTAAGCCATGCTGTCGTAATATTCCATTAAATGCGGCTGGTTATTGTCAAACCCGGAAAGCATGGCAAAAAAATCTGCGGGCGATCGTTCCAAAGAAGAGTATAGAATCTCAGCATCATTAAAGTAATTATGAATATCGGAAGTCTCTTTGGGATAGTAGTTAGAATATATAAATAGAATCACAAATCCCACGGCAACCTTTAGTAAAAACAGACTCCGAATATAAAAAGGCTTCAGATTTGATTTCGTAAAAAAAGGAATTTTTCCTATCATCCAAACGATAACGACTAAGAAAATTAAATAAAGTATCATTATATAGTTTTTAGCAAGCAAAAATACAATTAAGAATTGACAAAAAATAATCAGCGGAAAATTCAAAAGATACCCCAAACTGTCCGTTATGTTCGTTATATTTGCAACAATTTTGAACTCAATATTTAGTCCCATGTCAAACATTGAAGTAAACCTAGAAGTTGCAAAAGAATTAGGGCTCACAGCAGAAGAGCTTGAAATGGCTAAAAACTATTTAGGACGTATGCCCAATTTTACTGAATTAAGTATCTTTTCAGTAATGTGGAGCGAGCATGCCTCCTACAAAAATAGTATTAAATGGCTGAAAACACTGCCCCGCGAAGGTGATGCAATAATGGTCGCTGCCGGAGAAGAAAATGCCGGTTTAGTGGATATTGGTAGTGGATTAGCCTGTTCATTTAAAATAGAATCACACAACCATCCGTCTGCCGTAGAGCCGTTTCAAGGAGCAGCCACCGGAGTTGGCGGAATTAACCGCGATATCTTCACCATGGGAGCCCGTCAAGTTGCCCAACTCAATAGTCTCCGCTTTGGAAACCTAGATTCAGAACGATCAAAATGGCATCTTTCCGG
>JAQVXQ010000069.1 GCA_028709085.1 Salinivirgaceae bacterium
TCCGATTTTGATCGCTCGACCCATGAATTTTCAGGTGGATGGAGAATGCGGATTGAGTTGGTGAAACTTATTTTGCAAAAACCAGATCTTTTGATGCTCGACGAGCCAACAAACCACCTTGATATTGAGGCGATTGAGTGGTTGGAGTTGTTTTTAAAAGACTATCCCGGAGCTGTATTCCTGATTTCTCACGATAGGCGGTTTTTAGACTCACTAACCAACCGAACCATCGAGATTGCCAACAAAAGAGTATATGATTATCCCGTACCCTATTCCAAATATGTCGATTTAATGCAGGAGCGATTGGAAACACAACAATCGGCATACGACAATCAACAAAAGAAATTAAAAGACACAACGGATTTTATTGAACGATTTCGCTATAAAGCCACTAAGGCAGTTCAAGTGCAGAGCCGAATAAAGGCGTTGGAGAAGATGGATATGATTGAGGTTGACACGTTTGATCAATCCTCCATGAATATGAAATTTCCATTGGCACCTCGCTCCGGCGATATTGTGGTGGATGGCGAAGGAATCTCGGTAAGTTATGGCGACTTAAACGTCCTTAACGATGTGAACTTATTAATCGATCGAGGAGAAAAGGTCTCTTTTGTTGGGCGTAACGGCGAAGGTAAAACAACGATGGTGAAAATGCTTTTGGGGCAACTCGAAGGCGAGGGGAAACTAAAATTGGGTCATAATGTTAAAGTGGGTTACTTTGCTCAAAATCAGAATGAATTGCTTGATCCCAATCTGACAGTTTTCGAAACCATTGATAATATGGCGGTTGGCGAAATGCGCAAAAAAGTTCGCGATATATTGGGCTCTTTTCTCTTTTCTGGTGAAGATATTGACAAACCCGTTAAAGTGCTTAGTGGCGGAGAGAAATCGAGATTGGCGTTGGCGTGTATGCTTTTAGAATCAGTCAATTTACTTATTCTCGACGAACCAACGCACCACCTTGATATGATTTCTAAAAATATCCTGAAACAAGCGTTAATTCAATATAATGGCTCATTAATTATTGTTTCTCACGACCGTGATTTTCTGGATGGCTTAACCTACAAGGTCTATGAGTTTAAAAATAAGAAAATTAGAGAACATCGTGGAGGTATTGAGGTTTTTCTCGAGAAACGAAGGTTGGAACGTTTACAAGACCTCAATTCCACAGTAAAGGTTGACAAGTCAGAGAGTAACGATACCTCAACAGCCAACACTACCAGTAATAAGGAGATGTTTGGCCGACGAAAAGAGGTTGACCGTGAGATTCGAAAAGCACAAAATAAGGTTACACAAATAGAAAGTGAAATTCATAAATTAGAGGATGAGCTTGAAGCATTAAAAGTTAAACTGTCGAATCCAACAGATATTTCGGATCAAAAACCATTTATTCGATACAACAAGGTTCAAAAGGAGATGGAACACTTGTCGGAACAGTGGATGATATGCTCCGAAGAGGTTGAAAAGTTGGTTCAGAAAAAAGAGGAAATGTTATAATTCCCATCCTTAGTTTAGGAAAGATAATTATATTCGCAAATTATTTTAATGCCCGTGTAAATTAATTTAAAAATTCTCAATATGAGTCAGGACTTGAATGCCACAAATAAGAAAAAACAGGATAAATACAATCGCATTAAAACACAAATTAGTGAACTGCTCACAAAATGCGAACTTCCCGAAGCCCGAATGGCCAGCATTCTTGCTGTTTTACATCACAAAATGAAAGGATTCTTTTGGACCGGATTTTACACTTTACACAATGATCGGCTCATTGTCAAAATGTATCAAGGTCCCGTTGCCTGCATGGAATTGAAGAAAAATACCGGTGTATGTTGGAGCGCAGTTAATCAACAGAAGGCAATTGTGGTTACCGATGTTCATGCATTCCCGGGACATATCGCATGCGATGGTCGTTCTAAAAGCGAGGTTGTTGTGCCTCTTTTCGACGATAAACAAAACCTGATTGGCGTATTGGATATTGATAGTGATAGTTTGAACACCTTCGACTTCATAGATGCCGACAATTTAAAGGATATATTAGCTATGATCTATACTATTCCTTACAAGAAGCCGGAAAACTTATTGTAAGGAAAGTTCGAATCTATAGTTGTAGAATTGTATTTGTGGCTGATAATCAATATAATTTGTCGTTTTGTGAACAGATTTCTTTTGTTTGGTGTCATAGAGCCTTGTTTTGTGAAACGAAAACACCGAACTGTAGTTATATTACGCCCATAATAATAGCTGCATATAAAAAGAATCGTACAATGCGTGCAATTCCAAAAAGAGCCAGTCTTTCTATTTTGTAATTAACCATTCCCGACAGCATTGTAGCCATAGAGTAGGGTACAGGAAACATTGCTGCAATTAGAATAAAAAATCCGCCCCAGCGTTTTAAGAAATTGGCAAGCTTCTCATACTTCCTATTTAAGAACGATTTTAAGCGTGGGTGATACATTATTGCTCTGCCAATAAAATAGGAGACAAATCCGCCCAAATAACTTATCAATGAGAGTATTGCAACGGTGAGTAGGGGGTATGTTGATTTCATTCCCCAAACAATAAATAAATCGGGAGGAATAAGTCCCAACAAACTTTCTGACAGGGTAAATATCAACCAAATGATCGTGTCCGGAACTTTATCGGTAAGGGTGAAAAACAGCTGCTTTAGATCAGTAACAATAAACTGTTGTATTCCAATAAAAAGAAGAATAATCAATCCTACTATAATAGCCAGTTTGAACAGCGAACGAACTAAAAACCGATAGAATCCACTGCTTCTGAAATATCGATGATAGACAGTGAAGCGGATTAACGGGGTTTCAATTCTTTCAGGCGGATTCTGTTTCATTTGACTTTTAAAACGACGTTAGTTTTTGGATAGTGAAGGTTTACCACAGTTTTCCATATACAGTTTCTTTACTTCCGGATTTTCAAAAACCCGATATGAAAAATGCTTTCCGTCAAAAAGTTCCAATGCCCACTCCTTATTCAAATCAAATGCTTTTTTTACCACTCGAGCAAATTTTCTTGTCAACATTTTGTCGGGCGAAAAACTGCATAACGATAACCAAGTGAATAAGAGTTGCTCTTCAACTGTTGGATTTTCAACGAATGATTCCAAAATAGTGAGTGCGAAATCATAATCCTTCTCCTCGATAAATACATTGGCAAGGCGCATAATGTTTTCGGACGATTCGTCCCTTACATCCACAATTTCTTTAATACGTTCCATTGCTGCCAACTTAATTCGATCTCCATTTTGTATCGAATCGCACGATCGGATTACCATAAATTGGAATTTCATATTCAACGCATCAACAGTCTCTTTTGTAAAGGTTTTATAATAGAGTGATTGTATTTGGTTTTGAGTTTTTTCAATGAGGTTTGCATCTATAAAGGTTGTATTTAAAACCCTCATTAATATATTGTTGTACAAAATATACTCGTTTCTAGGGTCTAAATTGTGCAATTCCCTAATTTGTTGTTCGTATTGGTCAAGTCCCGCATCGTCGGATATAATCGACATATATAAATTATTCATTAACAGCCCAGCAAATGGTTTGTCCCAGGGAACCTGTTGTTGTTGAATGATGTTTAATGGGTAATGTCCATTAATTATCGATTTCATAATGTACTTCTGAATCGATAATGCCAGTGGTAAGTTTTTGGCATAGAGTGCTTTGTGGAATTGTTTGAGGACATATTTTTGCTCTTTTTCTCCGGTAATGTCGTAGGTTATTCGTAAATCTATTTGAGCATAGCGGTGATTTTTTAAAATGGGTTCTAATTCGCGGTTTAGATCATATTGTCGAATATAATCTTGCGCCTCTTTCATGCTCATGGATGCCAGTACGTTGTGTTTTGTTTTTAAAATATCGGATTGAAATTGTTCCCAGCAAGCTTTAGTCTCAATTTGACTAATAATATCTTCCTTTTGTCTTGTTTTTAGTGCCTCAACAATCGATTCCGCTCTTTTTTGTTGAAGCATGTCATTCTCTTGCATTACGCCCTCGATGGAAGAAAAGGCACTGATCTGAATCTCATAAACAATAAAGTCGGGTTCGTTTAAGAGTTTTAAAAACGGCTCAATATCTTTTGTTTTGTAGGTGTATTTTCGTTTGTCAAAAGGAATTCTAAAACTTAAAAGCGTTGAATCTGGATATGGCGTGTAGTTAAATTCATTGTTAACGGTTATGGTATCGGCTAAAATGTGCAGAGTTCGTGCATATTTGCCCGAAGTTTCCACAACAAAAGAGGGGGCGAGCGAAGCACAAACATGGTTGTTTTGAATTACCAATAAGTTTGTTTCGTAGTTTTGCGTTGGTAAGGTGGGGACACCTCCTAAAGAGACGCTCAACTCTGTTTTTGTTGTTTTGCTCAGGGCGTTTTTTTTCATTATTTTCTTTCCGGTCATTGTTTTTGTAAGCACCCCTCTGTTAGCCTTTGAATAGTCAATTAGGTTTTGCGCTTGACTGAGATATTGTTCAGGAAGGATAATATCAATGGCCAGACCTGAATTCTTAGTATTTAAAGAACTAAGCTTTTTTATATTCGGATGATTAAAAATAAATTCGCCTTTCGATTCAGTAACTCCTTCATACCATGTTTGGAGATTTTCTATTCGATCTATTTTTCTACATTCTTTAGCATCGTAAGGAAGTAGCTTGCTCTTGATGTTTGGTAATGTATAGGGTAACTGCGAAATGGAGTTAACTCCATTATTTTCAGAGAGATAAGAACCAATAATTACGGAAAGATATATATATCGTCCATTTTTTGAAATGCTACTACTAACGCCTACTAAAAGATGTTTTGGATCGGCAAGCAATTTCTCGGAATTGCTTCTGATGCACCAAGTCATTACAATGTCGGTTGAAATTCCCTCATAGGTGTATGTTCCGTCTGCCGATCGAGTCGATTTTTTAATGGTAAAATCAAACCCATATCCTGATCCCCCATTATTAATTAATATTGGGGCAATTGGATTATCGATTTTCTTTTTCTTCTTCTTTTTGACGGGTTGTTCGTCAGCGAAGTTTAAAACCAATTCATTGGCGGCTTTTTCCAGAGTTGAAGAGATTTCGAATGTATCCAGTTTTTGCGATTCGCGAAATTTATTTAACTCTATAATGATTGCTTTGTTGAGAACGTTTGCATCAAATGTTTGAATCTCAATGGCTTCTTTCTCCGTAATAGTCTGACTATGAGATACATTTACATGAAACATGAAATATATTGCTAAGAAAATCGTAACATTGATTTTCTGTTGCCTAGGATAAAGGGCAGGGGAGTATTTTGTTTTTTTGATAAATGCTTTCAATGTGCTGATAGTATAAGCCTTTTATGATGCAAATCTAGTTGAATTTTACTGTTATTTTATTAAAAAAAATAGAATTTTTGATTAACTCCATATTCATGGTTGCAAAATTCGGACTAGGATTTATAATTATTGATATGTTTAACGTTTTTACGATACATTTTATTTGAATGATTCGTATTTTTGTGCAAAAAACAGATGGCAGATAGTGTTAGGATAGACAAATGGTTGTGGGCGGTTCGAATTTTCAAAACCCGAAGTATCGCTGTTGAAGAACTTAAGAAGCATCGCATTCTTATTAACGGGCAACCTGTAAAACCATCTCGAATGGTTTCAGTAGGCGATGAGCTCGATGTTCGTAAACCTCCTATAATTAGAACATACAAAGTTTTAGGATTGCTCGAAAAACGTGTTGGGGCAAAACTTGTAGCAGAGTATGTTTTGGATATTACACCTCAGGAAGAACTCGATAAACTCGATTTATTGAGTTTGAATGTCGCTGGGATTCGGGAACGAGGAACAGGACGGCCTACTAAAAAAGAACGTCGCGATTTAGATGATTTCAAAGAAAGTTAATTGATATCCAAGTACTTTGTTCACGTTTTCATTGAATGGTGTCATCTTCAATTTTTATAACAGGGAGTTCTAATCGTGATGCATAAATATCTCCTGACTCCTCCATGTCTTCGTCGTCGGATCTATAGTACCATTCAATTTTCACATCGTTGCCCATGTGATAAATCTCTTCAAAGCGAAGCATGATATCTAAAATCATTTTGGAAGATGCCGTATTAAAATAGAACAAACGAAATTTTAGCAGTGTTTTTGGATTTGGTTCTAATGCATATTGTTTTATCCATGCGAAAATGGGGGCATAAAACGAAATGGCATCCTCACACATAGATACTCCTTCGATAAGGAACTCTCCATTTGTTTTGTCGAAAATGATTTTGGGTTTATCTTTTGTTTTTTCTATTACAATTGGGTACATAGTTGGACGATTTGGTTTTATTATTTGCCTATTGGTTTTGCATACAAAGTTACATCTTTATCTGTAATTTCTTTATCACTAAGGATGAGTAATCGTTCGATAACATTTCGAAACTCTCGAATATTTCCGGTCCACGGGAGTTTTTGAAGCTCCGATATCGCTAGGTCACTTATTTTAACAATTGGATTTTTGTAATCATTACAGATCATTTCAATAAAATGATTTGCGAGTAAAGGAATGTCTTTTATCCGTTCTCGCAGTGGCGGAACACGAATTAAAATAACTCCAATACGGTGATAGAGGTCTTCGCGGAAATTATTTTCTGCAATCTCTTTTTGCATATCTTTGTTTGTGGCGGCAATTATTCGGACATCAACATCAATATCCTTATCCGACCCAACTCGGGTGATTTTATTCTCTTGTAGTGCTCTTAAAACCTTGCTTTGAGCGCTCAAACTCATATCCCCAATCTCGTCTAAAAACAATGTTCCTCCGGTGGCTTGTTCAAATTTTCCTTTGCGTTGCTTTATGGCGGACGTGAAGGCTCCTTTTTCGTGGCCAAACAACTCACTTTCAATTAGTTCGGATGGTATCGCAGCGCAGTTTACTTCAACAAATGGACCATTTGCTCTTGCACTTCCCATATGTAGATGTCGAGCAACAAGTTCTTTTCCGGTACCATTTTCCCCGGTAATCAGAACACGTGCCTCTGTTGGTGCCACGCGCTCAATCATTTCCCTCACTCTTTCGGTCTCTGGACTATTTCCGATAATTTCCCAATCTTTATTGATCTTCTTTTTCAAAAAACGGGTCTCTTCGACCAGATTTTTTTTATCCTGTGCATTTCTGATGGTAACCATCAACCGATTTAGATCCAATGGTTTTTCAATGAAATCATAAGCACCTCTTTTTATGGCATCTACGGCGGTATCAATGTTTCCGTGTCCGCTAATCATTATTACTGGCGTGTCGGGTTGAATGGTCATTATTTTGTCAAGCAATTCAATGCCATCCATTCCCGGCATTTTAATGTCACATAAAATGGAATCGTATTTTGTCTTTTCGATCATTTCAAGCGCTTCAATACCATCGGGTGCGGTATCGACCGTGAATTTTTCATATTCTAAAATCTCTTTTAAAGTATTTCTAATACTTTGCTCGTCATCAACTACCAGAACTTTTGTCATTTACTAAATTGATTTTTTTGGTTGGTTACAAATTTAAGAAAACATACATCAATTTGTATAATCTTTTCGTTAATTGATATAAAAGAATGTTTCGTAGTTCTATTTATTTGTTTTTGTTGTCGTACTTTTTGGCTTCTTGCCATATGACTTCCATTTCGTCTAACGACATATCGTGGAGACTGTTGCCTTTGGCAATGGTTTGACTTTCCAAATAATTAAATCGACTAATAAATTTCTTATTGGTCATCTCCAACGCTTTCTCAGGATCGATATTATACAAGCGTCCTGCATTGATCATTGAAAAAAGGAGATCTCCAAATTCTTGTTCCATTCTATTGGAATCGTCTTCGTAGCCGGCTATTTCGTCTTTTAGTTCATTGAGTTCTTCGGTTACTTTATCCCAAACTTGTTCTTTATACTCCCAGTCGAAACCCACTCCTCGTGCTTTTTGTTGAATCCGAAATGCTTTTATTACGGGTGGAAGTGATGTTGGAACTCCTGATAGAACTTGCTTTTTACGATCTTTTTCCTTTAATTTAATTTGCTCCCAATTCTCCTCAACTTCTTTAGCACTATTGGCTTGTGTGTTGCCGTAAATGTGTGGATGACGGTGTTTCAATTTTTCTATTAAAGATTCCATAACGTCGGCTATGGCAAACCATGATTTTTCTTCCGCAATTTTAGCATAGAATACAATATGCAACAGTAAATCGCCCAGTTCTTTTTTTATTTCATCAACATCATGATTTAGTATTGATTCTGAAAGCTCATATGTCTCTTCAATCGTAAGAAGTCGGAGTGTATCTATGGTTTGGGCTTTGTCCCAAGGGCATTTTTCGCGTAATTCACTCAAAACTACCAAGAGTTGTTCAAACTTCTCCAGGGTTTCTTGCTTGTTAGTCATTTCCTTTGTCATCTTCATTATCTATTGTTTCTACCATCCATGCTAACGGTTCGGTTGTAGTAATATTTTTCAATTGGTTTTTCACCACCTTGTTTAGATCGGAGCGTCTGAAACTGTATAATTTAGCATCGTTCACGAAAATCATTAATATAAAGACGCTCATCTTATCTTCTTTTTCGCGCAAAATATCCAGATGGTGAAGCCCATCAAAGGATATAAGTTCGTCTTTAAATCTTTTTATCAGGGTATTGAATTGATTTTCAAAGCCTTCTTTAATGCGAAACTTTATAATTCGTGTTATCATAAAAATTGGATTCTGATTTTTGACTCAATATCCAGACCAATGGATTGATCCAGACGATAGTTCATTTGTCCCAGTTCTAATAGCCCAAGGGAGTTAAATATGGCAACGAGTTCGCCCTCTTCTTCGTTAAAACTGGAGCATATTTTATTTATCGAGTTTTGTCGCTTTATTAACGTGATTTTGAATGCTCTACCTTGTTGACACGCCTCGAAATTTGCTTTTGTAATGTTGGTGATGGCATTGCCATAACTATTAATGTATGTTACAATTCCCACCAAATTACTATCCGATTTTTGGGGTGAAATTGAAGTTGGAAATGTTTGATTATCAATTTTTTTGCCCAATGATTCAATGAGTTCACCATTGGAAAGTTTTATTGCTGGTTTTATAAGCAATTCAAATTCAGGAAACGAGGTCTCTAATACATTGAGTGCCCAAATTTCAACATTCTCTTTTTTGTCAAACATGTCCAAAAATGCACTGTTCTCGTATCCGAAAAACCAGTGGTTATTGTACTTTGCCGCAATGGGAGGAGCCGAGTCTCTGTTTTTAAATCCTCGAACGCCAATAACGTGAATCGTATTTTTTGGAAAATGATTGTAACAGGATATCACCGTAAAACAGGCTTTTCTGGTGTCAAAAATTGGGATACTATGGGTGATTTCAATGATTTTCGTTTCCGGCGAATTTGATATAACATACCCTTTTACTATGCCTACATAGTAATCATGACTATTCCAATCGGTTGTTAATGTCAAAATTTTCATTTCTTTGTCAATGTTCAAAAATACGTTCTAGTTTTTTCTTTTATTTGTGTATTTTTGTCACCAATTTAATCAATAAGGTTGAATGCTCTTTTTGAAATATAGTGAGTAATATACGATAAGTTGACAAATTTAATATTTTTAAGTTATTATCTACATATATGATTGAACGGATTATTGAGATTTGTAATATAAAGCCAGTAGAACTCTATGGCGTTAATGATATCAACGTTGATATTATGCGAACTGTTTTTCCAAAAATAAGATTGCTTGCCCGTGGCGACATTCTTAAGATAGTGGGCGAACAATCGGATGTTGACTTTTTTACAGCACGTTACTATATGTTTGTAGATCATTTTAAACGATATGGACAACTCTTGCCCGAAGATATTGAGAATTTATCAAATTCGGATTCCCATAAATCGACAAAAGAGGGTCAAGGCGATTTGGATGTTTTGGTGTATGGAAATCATGGTAAAATAATAAAGGCCCTAACTCCAAATCAACACCGGTTGGTAAAAGAACATCAGGCAAATGACTTGTTGTTTGCTGTAGGGCCGGCAGGTTGTGGAAAAACATACACTTCTATTGCATTGGCTGTTAGGTCGTTACGGAATAAGGAGGTGCGTCGTATTGTGTTGAGCCGACCTGCAGTTGAAGCAGGCGAGCGGTTGGGATTTTTACCTGGCGATTTAAAAGAGAAAATTGATCCCTATTTGCAACCGCTCTACGATGCACTTAACGACATGTTGCCTCCCAAAAAATTGGAATCATACATTGAGGAGGGCATCATTCAAATTGCGCCATTGGCATTTATGAGAGGGAGAACCCTCGACAATGCGTTTGTAATTCTCGACGAGGCGCAAAATACCACGGTCAATCAATTGAAAATGTTTTTAACCCGTATGGGAAAAAGTTCGAAATTTATTGTTAATGGTGATACTACGCAGATCGATTTGCCCATGAGTGAACGAAGCGGATTGTTGCACGCCCTGCATGTTTTGAAAGATATTAAAGGTATTGGGGTTGTTACCCTCGATGAAACCGATATTGTTCGACACTCTTTGGTGGTGAAAATTGTAAAAGCATATAGTCAGAATCGAGACCGAGAGATGAAAATGAGACAGGATGAGGTGACCAAATCAAAAATAAAAGGATAAACTATTGCAATCCGAAAATATTTAAAATGAAAATCATGAAAGCATTAACTCAAACTAATTTCAACTTTAAAGGCCAAAAATCGGTGTATATTGGCAAGGTTCGAGATGTTTATAACATTAATGATCAGGAGCTTGTGATGGTAGTTTCGGATAGAATTTCAGCCTTTGATGTGGTCTTGCCCAAAGGAATTCCATTTAAAGGGCAAGTTTTAAATCAAATTGCCGCAAAATTCTTGGATGCAACTCAAGATATTGTTCCCAATTGGAAAATAGCAACGCCCGATCCAATGGTAACTGTAGGACACAAAGCCGAGCCATTTATGGTGGAAATGGTTATTCGGGGATATTTAACCGGACACGCCTGGAGAGAGTATAAAGCAGGTAAACGAGTTTTATGTGGTTTGCCGTTGCCCGATGGAATGGTTGAGCATCAAAAATTTGATTCACCACTTATTACACCCACCACAAAGGCGGTGCACGGACATGACGAGGACATTAGTCGACAAGAAATCATAGCCCAAGGATTGGTTACCGAAGCAGATTATAGTGCGCTGGAACGTTTAACTCTTGCGTTGTTTCAACGAGGAACTCAAATGGCTACGAGTAAAGGGCTAATATTGGTTGATACTAAATATGAATTTGGCAAAGTTGATGGCAAAATTATTTTAATCGACGAAATTCACACTCCCGATAGTAGTCGTTATTTTTACGCCGATGGATATGCTGAACGATTGAAGAAAGGAGAGAATCAAAAGCAACTCTCCAAGGAATTTGTTCGTGAGTGGTTAATTGAGAATGGGTTTCAAGGAAAAGAGGGACAATTGGTTCCAACCATGACCGACGAATATGTGAATGAGGTGAGCGAACGATACATCGAATTATATGAAAAAATTGTTGGCGAAACGTTTATAAGAGCCTCTAATATCGATAATTTGCACGATCGAATTGAGAACAACATTAATGCATATTTAAAATAAGTAAGGGCAGGGATTGTAGATGATTAAAATCAAATACAAAACGTAAATCTCTAATTTCTCCCCGCATCTTTTTCCTAAAGGAAGCCAGCCCGCAAGTAAAATTCCGAATTGGTTTACCGAAAGTTTACATGGTCAGTTTAATTTCCGTAACCGTGCGTTTGGGTTTCCCCTTCAGGGGATTGAGGGGTGAGCACAGAAGATTTAGGGGTAGCGCATGGGATCGAGGAGTAGGAATGGAAATTTAGAGGCGAACGGTTGGGAACGCTGGAAACCAGCAGGTTTGCAAAAACAAACAACCCGATAAAAAAAGTTCAAATAGCGGTAGAGTAAACTACACTATTTGAACTTTTTTCGTGATTGATGTTAAATTGATTAAATTCAAATAATCTCTCTGTTACCTTCTTCCAGGCTCCTCTTTAAATATTTTAAATTCTTGTTTTAAATCCATCAATTGCGTCGATAGCTCAATTACTTTATGCTCAAGATCCTGAACTTTTGAGTTGCTTTGCATTAATACCATAACATCGGTTTGAAGCATCTGTAAATGGTTAATGTTATCTTGAAGCGATTTTATTTCAGTTCTTAGTTCTCCATTTTCAACCATTAGTTTGTCAATGGTTTGTGCTAAAACACAAATTGAAGTAAAATTCAAATCGGTTTTGTTTTCAGTTGTAACATCTTTTGCGAACATTTTGCCTTTACTGTCAGTGCCAAAAATGGTTAGCAATTCGCTATTTGAAATCCCGTAATTCCGAAGTTCTTCCCCTTTGAAATTCCAGGTGTTAATTTGCAATCCGCTTAGTTTTTTATAGAACGACTCAACATCGACAGGGATTTCATTCTCAATCTTTTTTTGTGCGAAAGAAGCGCTTGCGATTGAAACGGTTAAAATCATTAATAATAAGTACCTCATTTTTGTTTCGTTATTAGTGAATATAGAGTGCAAAAATAATCGTTTTTCAAACATAACGACTGTTAATTATGAAATTTAGGTTAATAGTTTTCTCAAATCATTAATATTGAACGATTTAATTAAAACATTATTGTCGATGAGCTCATCTGAAATTGCACTTTTTTTGGCTTGCAGTAGTTGAATGTTCTCCTCTACGGTTCCCTTTGTGATGTATCGATAGATAAAGATATTTTTATCTTGACCTATCCGATGCGCCCTGTCAATAGCTTGGTTCTCGGCCTGTGGATTCCACCAAGGATCAAGCAATAGAACATAGCCCGCCGCTTGTAAATTCAACCCAAAACCACCCGATTTCAAGCTTATAAAGAAGAAGGGAACATCCCCATTTTGAAATTCATTTACAATTGCCTGTCGGTTTTTAGTTGGGGTTTGTCCGGTGAGTGTTACGTATTTATAGCCCTGTTGGTCGCAATATTGTTTATATAAATTCAAATGGCGCACAAAACTGGAAAATATAAGAACCTTCTGTTTTTCAGCGTATAAGTTGTCTAAATGGGTTGTAACTGTGGCATATTTTCCACTGGTTTCCACCTCACTATGCCCCGCAATTCGTGGATCATTAGCCAAAAGGCGGAGATTCATAAGCTCTTTAAAAATGAATATCCGCGATTTGTTGACCTCATTTTGATCATTTTCCATTTTCATCAATTCATTTCGGACTGCCGAAAGTTCACTTTTATAAAGTTTGCTTTGCTCGTCGGTCATTTCACAAACAATAACCATCTCGTTTTTTTGGGGCAATTCTTTCGCAACCTCTGATTTTGTACGTCGGAGTAAAAACGGAGCGATTAATGTTTTCAACTCCTCTACCATAATTGGGTTTTGTTTCTTTTCAATTTCAGCCACAAATCGCTTTGTGTAAAAAGATAAAGAACCTAAATATCCGGGATTGATAAATTCAATTTGCGACCACAAATCTTTCAATGAATTCTCGATGGGAGTACCGGTTAAGGTGATTCTATACAGGCTGTTTAGTTCTGTAATTGCTTTAAATAGAACCGATTCGGAGTTCTTTATAAGTTGACTTTCGTCTAAAACGATATATTCAAAACGGTGTTTTTCTAAAATTTCGATATCGTTTCTAACAACACCATAACTGGTAATAACAATGTCGTGGTAGTTAAAGTTTTTATGGCTGTTTTTGCGTTGAATGCCTTGATAAATTAGGGTTTTTAATGCGGGAGCAAACCTTCGTATCTCCTGTTTCCAATTGTCGAGCAACGACGATGGCGCAACAATTAACGATGGATTCTTTTGGTTTTTCTGATGGTCGATATTATCGAAAATAGTGAGTTGTAGTTGTGTGTTTTGCTTTGATTCCTTATTATTGTTTTTTTCCGTGTGGTGATATAACAGAAGTGCAATGGTTTGAATTGTTTTTCCAAGTCCCATGTCGTCGGCCAAGCAACCACCTACGCCTAATTTGCGTAAGTTCATAAACCACCTGAAACCTTCTTTTTGATAATCGCGAAGCGTTATGGGCATTGTTGGGATTTCTATTTGCTCGCTAAAATCGGGCCCTTCTGGGGAAGATAATAGTTTGGTCTTTGATTCAGTGGCAGCAATAAGGGTATCGTGAAATCGATTCACTAATACTTTGTCCTCCTGAATTTTACCATACTCAAATATTTGCTTGTATTTTGCAAAAAGCTCATCGGGCAGGTATGCAATTTGACCATTGGGAAGTGGATATTCTCGAATGTTGTTTAAAATATACTTGCGTAGTTTAACGAATGGAATTTGATGGTCGCCAAAAACGATGAATCCATTTATCTCAAACCAGTCGATCTCTTTGGTTTGGGCAATTAAATTTGTGTAATTGCCACAATAAATATTCTGTAAAACAGCTGATTTGTAGATCTCAATATTCGCATTTTTAAGCGTTTCGAAGTGCGAATAAACCCAACTGAAAACATTGTAGTAACATTTGTTAGGAACAAAGAGCGCTCCAGATATTTTCCGCAAGTCGTGTCTTGTGAGCTCTTGTATAATATGGTTTTCAAATTCAAGATCCCTTTTTATTCTATGAATATTATAGCTGGAATCATACCTTGATATATACTTTGTTGAACTTGAGTTGCAATTTATTAATATGTCTTTATAAAAGAATTGTGGTTCAATTTCGTGGCTTTGTGAAATACCCTCTTTAATAAAGAGTTTTACCTCTGGTTTTATCACTTCGTCCGTCAGGGTAAAACCGGAAACTTCAATATTGTAATGTTCAGAAATAGGCTTAATGTATGTTTTAAAATAGGTGTTAATAACATGTTTTGGAACCACAATGGTTTCATTCGTCGTAAAGGCTTTTATCATTTTTGATCGCAGTGTTTCAACCCGATAAAGGTGTCTGTTTATCACGAAAATTGCAGGAGAATTGCTAATGATATCGAGCTCCCTGTTTAGTAGGTTGATCGCATTCCCGTCAAGGGATATTTTTAAGGAGTAAAGTAACTCATTATCAGTCAATGTAAACGAAAACTTAAAGTCAATTTGATGTTGATTAATTTCAATTTTATCATGTTTTGTAAGAAAGTACTCTTTCTTGAAGTAAATGGGGACTTTATAATCAATAGCTTTGTTAATTAATTGATAATTATTGTTTTCTATACTTGGTTGAATTAATTTATCACTTTCGGTTATTGTTTTTTGTTCTAAGAAATCCTTTAGCGTTTTATACTTCCTTCGTCCAAACTTTTTGTAGAGCGAATTGTCAAAATTCGCATTCGCAAGTTTTATTAATTCAGCTTCTTGCTCCGTTCGTTTTTTTGACGAACAGTTTTCGATAAATTCGATGTTATATTTTGAATTTTCCGTTTGGTATAATAGGGCTGTTTTTGCCATTAATCCAAATTGTCGATGGTTATGAATAACGATTATAAACATTTCCTTTTTTATGGCAAAGAAAATAAAAGTTTGATAGTTTATTTTACAAATTAATAAATTTGTTCTATATCCTTGATTACTAGGTGCTTAGGATCTGTCAAAATGAATCATAAATGAATGCTTTAGCCAATTTTTGTAATTCGTTCGCTGTAAGCAGATTGAGGGTGTTTTCCGTATGAAAGGGATTCCTTTCTGATTTTAATTTTGTTTGTTTATCAGGAAAAAACGATCATTCGTCAAAGTTCATTCATTTATAAGGTACTATTTCTAAAATAATAGCACAAAAGTGTTTAAAATTCGTATTTTTACACATTAAAGTAATTCTCAAAATCACATATAAAATAAACTACGATGCATAGAGAGCAATATTCCCAATGGATCAGGTTAAATAATGTGATCTTAAAACAGCAAAAATATAAACACATGAAATCATATTTCACATCTCAGTTCCGACTCGTTGCATTACTGATTATTAGCTTAATAGCCACAAATAGCGTAGCGCAGACTTACTATTCTCAGGGTAG
>JAQVXQ010000225.1 GCA_028709085.1 Salinivirgaceae bacterium
TTCCAGTGGGTTCGTCGGCCAGCAAAAGAGCCGGTTTTGTAATTACAGCACGTGCTATGGCAACTCGCTGTTGCTGACCTCCGGAGAGTTGAGATGGAAAATGGTCGCTCCGGTGAATTAACTTCAGCTTCTCAAGCGTTTCTTTCACAACACTGCGCCGTTCGTTGGTTTTCATGCCCATATATACAAGCGGAAGTTCCACATTTTCATACACCGTTAGCTCTTCAATTAAGTTGTAGTTTTGAAAAACAAATCCAATTTTACCTTTTCGAAGTCGCGACTTCTGCTTTTCGCTCATGGTGAAAGTTTCCTGCCCCATAAACTGATAGCTTCCCGAAGTAGGTTTATCAATCAACCCCAATAAGTTGAGCATGGTGGTTTTCCCACATCCCGAAGGCCCCATAACGGCAACAAATTCACCTTTTTCAACCTCAACATTAATTCCATTAAGTGCGGAGGTGATAACGTCGTCGCTACGGAAAAAGCGGGTCAAATTGGTGGTTTTTATAAGTGGAATAGGAGCATTCATTGGAAAGTTATTTTGTTAAAAAGGTAAATATACAAAGAATATCAAGTTTCGGGTAAAATGAGCAGAATCGTAAAAATAAATCCAAAAATCCAGCCAATATCCATTAAAAGTCTAACAAACAACGAATTAAAACAAAAATGTATCTTTCAAAATATGTTCGAAACGAACTTCGAACGTACGAAACTATTACTCAAATTACGATATCATGCCCCAATGCACCGAATCTTTGAGTCGTTTGCGAATAAATTGTCGCAAGGCTTGATGTTCGGGTTTCGACAGCATGGGATCGTCTTCAATCATGGCATTGGCAACTTTTCGTGCATATTCAAGGACGGAATGATCGCGACCAATACTCGCTATTTTAAGTTCAAAGGGCAATCCGCTCTGCCGTGTTCCCTCGATATCACCATAGCCGCGAATTTTCAAATCCTCCTCGGCAATCACAAATCCGTCGTTGGTGGAGGTTATGATATTCATGCGTTTGCGACTATCGGCAGAGAGTTTATAGGAAGTGAGCAAGATGCAGTAGGACTGCTCGGCACCGCGCCCAACTCTTCCTCGAAGTTGGTGCAATTGGGAAAGTCCAAATCGCTCAGCACTTTCAATGACCATAATCGAAGCATTGGGAACATCAACGCCAACTTCAATTACGGTGGTCGCCACCATAATTTGCGCCTCGTTGTTCACAAAACGTTGCATGGCTGCATTTTTCTCATCGGGCTTCATTTTCCCGTGTACCATAACCACATTGTCACGACCAAAATTTGCTGTTACTCGTTCATATCCTTCTTCAAGATTCTGATAATCAAAGTTTTCGGATTCGGTAATTAGAGGAAATACGATATAAACTTGCCGACCTAAAGCAATTTGCTCTTTCATGAAATCGTAGAGTTTTTCTCGTTTTGTATCGTAATAATGTACCGTCCGAATGGGTTTCCGTCCGGGAGGCAACTCATCGATAATGGAGATGTCGAGATCTCCGTAAAGAGTCATGGCCAGCGTTCGTGGTATTGGCGTTGCCGTAACTACAAGAACGTGAGGTGTTTGCTGTCCTTTTTTCCACAACTTAGCCCGTTGCGCCACTCCAAAACGATGTTGTTCATCGACAACAACCAATCCTAGGTTTTCAAAAACCACGGGATCTTCAATCAAAGCATGGGTTCCAATGATTAGATGAACACGACCGGCGGCCAGATCTTCGAACAATCCCTTTCGATCTTTTTTCTTGGTGGAACCGGTGAGTATTTCGACACGAAAATCCATATCGCCCAACATTTTCGTGATGCTTGCAAAGTGTTGTTTTGCCAAGATTTCAGTTGGTGCCATTAAACAAGATTGAAACCCATTATCGGCAGCCAAAAGCGAAGAAAGCAATGCCACCAAGGTTTTCCCTGAACCTACGTCGCCTTGGAGTAGTCGGTTCATCTGTTCACCATTTTTGATATTTTCAAATATTTCGCGAACCACCCGTTTTTGCGCTCCCGTGAGTGTAAACGGTAGTTTGTGGTGATAGAATGTATTGAAAAAACGACCTACGGCAGGCATCACAATGCCATCAATTTTCTCTTTTCGAAGTTTAAACTGACGCATCAAATCGAGTTGGAGCAAAAAGAGTTCGTCAAATTTCAGACGGTTTTCGGCCAACGCCAGCATCTCGTGATTTCCAGGAAAATGTATGTTTTTAAGTGCCTCAGGAAGGGGCATTAATGTATGTTTTGCTAAAAATTGTGGCGTGTAAAAATCAACGATCTTGCCCTGAGCAATCTCCATGGCTTGTTCTACCAGACTTTGGATTGTTTTTGTGGAGATGCTGCTCTTTTTAATCTTATCGGGAATCCGATAGATGGGCGCAAACGTAAAGTTGTGTTTCTTGTAGTAATTCTCGATGGGCTCAATTTCAGGGTGCACCACACTCACCTTGCGATTAAAAACGTTGGGTTTTCCAAAAAAGAGATACTCCACGTTGGTTCTGTAACTTCGTTTGACCCACGAATGCGCTGCAAACCAGACAATTTCAATGGTTCCCGAATCGTCAGCAACAATAGCAGTTAAAAGTGTTCGATTGGTTAGCTGTGTCTCCTTAAATTCAGTTATTTTTCCCTTAAATTGAATTAAGGCATCGGTATGTGGAATATCGGCGATACGAAACAGCTTACTCCGATCAACATGGCGAAAGGGGAAGTAGTATATTAAATCGAAAACTGAGGTTAGTTGAAGTTCGCTGCCAAGAATTTTAGCGCGGTTTTCACCTACTCCCTTCAGGTATTTAATCTCTGTATCTAACGTATAATCTGCCATAAGTAATTGCAAATTTATGAAATTTTGAAAGGTAACAATCCGAGTAAGGTCCCCAATTACAAATCAACAACTAAATAGCAAAAAAAAAGCAGTCCAAACGCTCTGTTTAGACCGCTTATTCTTCTATTTTTCAGAATTATTGTTTCACAAACATTTTTGTAGTTTTTAGACGATTTTCGGTTGTAATCCAAACCAAATAGATGCCTGTATCTAAACTAGAGATATCGACATTGACCTGCTCTTTGGGATCCGTCATAACAAACACTTCCTGCCCCATGATATTGGTTATGATGATTTGTTTAACCTCCTCGTCCATTTCAATGGTTACAAAACTTTGCGCTGGATTTGGATAGAGTTTCCAACTCTCAGAAAGCGCAGGAGTATCCAAGCCTACAAAATTAAAGTTAACCTCTTTCGTAATATCTTGACCATAAGCCGTTACCGAACCTTCAAATACTTCGCCCTGATAGGAAACTTTATACGAATATGTTCCACTACGCATATCTTCAAATAATGCTACGCCTGAATTATCAATCGTAATTGTATTTTCAACCAATGTGTTTTCATCAGAAGTGGTATAAAAAACGACCTCTGCTCCTGTTGCAGGAGAAGTTCCTTCTTGATTAGTATTGGTTGCAACGCTAAATTGAATGTCGGTTGAAGGGTTCTCACCATAATTGTTAATCAAAAGTTCCATTGCATAATTCATATATCCAGGGCCCTCGTAAACATCATTGTCAACCGTGCAAAACTGGGAATAGAATGAATATTTACTTCGTCGTTCGGCACCAATATAAAACGATCGATCGTTGGTGTACATTCTGAGAAGAACCAAATATTGAGTTCCTGCTGCTGGTGGAGTTATTATATTTGCGCCATCCTCAGTTTGAAACGGAATATAGAGCCATTTACTAGCAAAAGTGGAGTCGATTGGAGTTAATGCGCTTGATGCCAATGGACTCTCCAAATCGTAG
>JAQVXQ010000226.1 GCA_028709085.1 Salinivirgaceae bacterium
GTGTATCCCCTACGGCGCATTCCTGTAATGGTAGGCATTCGAGGATCGTCCCATCCGTTTACATGACCGTTTTTCACAAGTTCGAGCAATTTTCGTTTGCTCATTATTGTATAGTTGATATTGAGACGAGCGAACTCTATTTGTTGTGGTTTTTTTGTTCCTGGGGTATATATTTGCTCCAAAAACCACTCGTACAACGGTCGATGTATATCGAACTCAAGGGTACAAACGGAGTGGGTAATTCCCTCAATATAATCGGACTCGCCATGTGCCCAGTCGTACATTGGGTAAATACACCAATCTTTTCCAGTGCGGTGATGTTCGGCATGGATAATACGATACATAATTGGGTCGCGCATCAACATATTTGGCGATGCCATATCAATTTTAGCGCGCAATATTAAACTTCCTGCTTCAAATTCCCCACTCTTCATACGTGCAAAAAGATCAACACTCTCGTCGATGGGACGATTGCGATTTGGACTATTGGTTCCTGGCGTATTTATGGTTCCACGCTGTTTACTAATCGCTTCAGCGGTTTGATCATCAACATAGGCTTTGCCATCTTTAATAAGCTGTACAGCCCAATCGTAGAGTTTTTCGAAATAGTCGGACGCATAAACTGGCTCATTATCCCACTGGAAACCAAGCCATTGAATATCTTCTTGTATCGATTTCACATACTCAACATCCTCTTTTTCGGGGTTTGTATCGTCGAAACGTAGATTTGTCTTTCCGTTATATTTTTTTGCCAATCCAAAATTTAAGCAGATCGACTTTGCGTGACCTATATGCAAGTATCCATTGGGTTCAGGGGGAAAACGGGTATAAACCTCGCCTCCATTTTTACCATTGCGAATATCCTCTTCGATTATTTGTTCAATAAAATTCAGGCTCTTCTTTTCCCCTGTGGGTTGTTCTTGACTTGTGTTCATATTTTAAAATTTACATGTATTCGAAAGATGTTCCATTTTGTTCAAAAATAGCGTACCAAAAATGGTTGTGCAAATGTATAAATTAATTACATTGCATGCTATACGTTAACCGTAGTTACGGAATAAAAAGTGGTATAAAACAACTATTATCCAATTAATTTCAACGCAATAGGGTTATACTCACACGGAAAACAGACCTATACTGATTATTCAACATTAAACTTAAAAAATATGGGAACAATTGAACTAGAACAAATGGAATTTTTCTCCTACCATGGTTGTTACGAACAGGAACAAGTGGTTGGGAACTACTTTTTGGTTGATCTAAAATTCAACACCGACAGCAATGCTGCCATAAAATCGGACGATATAAATGACACGGTGAGTTATTTAACGATTTATGAGCTCATTAAGGATGAAATGAAAAAGAAATCAAAATTGCTTGAACATGTTGCGGGACGAATTATAGATCGACTTTACACTGAATTCCCGGAAAAGATTTCGGACGTAACCATAAAAATCCGCAAAATGAATCCGCCCTTGGGAGGAAAGCTTAACAATGTTAGTGTAACGTTAACGCAATAGAAACGAACCCTCGGCTAGAGGTTCATCTGTTTTTTGAAAATAAATAGGTTTGTATGGACGGTGCAAGTAATGTCTATACAAAGTTTCTGGAATACGTATTTGCAAATTTCCATACGGTTATTGTCGGTAATTCCGTTGGAATGCATTGGTGAGGCGATGGTTATTCATTGGTTATCCCAAAAAAAGCTCCCTGAAATTAATTGCTGCTCTCTTTGATATTCAACATATTACCAATGCATGCCGTTCATAGCAAAATTGAGAGAAACGTAGTTTGGGAACTAGGTATAGCAAGACTTCATTATCCTATATGTTGATTTACATCATATTACATGAATTATTTTACAATCGACAAAAAACATTGGTTCAAAAATTTATTTATAAGGTCATTCGCTCTATATTAGCGGTCGCATTAAGCCATGAGCTACTAGCAAATATTTTTATTCTAAACCTATAGTTATGAGGCGTTTATTTTCAAATCTACTATTTAAAGTTTTTTTGGCCATCGTTTTTGGAATTATTTTTGGCCTCTATTTACCCGAATCGGTAAGTCGGATTTTTGCCACATTCAACGCTCTTTTTAGTCAGTTTTTGAATTTTTCGATTCCTTTAATTATTATGGGACTGATTATGCCTGCCATATCAGATTTGGGGAGAGGTGCAGGAAAATTACTCCTATTAACTACTGCCATTGCTTACGGTTCAACGCTTTTCTCGGGATTTATGACCTATTTTGCCACGTCGAACCTCTTTACTACACTTCTATCATCCCACGCCAACAACGCAGCTCAAATTGCCGAGACTGCGAAAGAATTATTGCCCTATTTTACAATCACTATTCCGGTAGTTCTGGATGTAATGACGGCTTTAGTGTTTGCCTTCGTAATTGGATTAGGACTGGCTTATCAAGAAAAATCGACCCTGAAGTTGGTGGTCGATGATTTCCGAAAAATTATAATGCAACTTATTGAGAATGTTATCGTGCCCCTATTACCGCTATTTATACTCGGAATATTTGCAAATATGTCTTTTAGCGGAAAAGTGTATTCCATACTCTCTGTGTTTGTAAATATTATCGGGGTAATTTTCGCCTTGCACATCATCTTGCTGTTGCTGCAATATACAATTACGGGAATTATTGTAAGAAGAAACCCATTACGTTTACTAGCCAACATGCTGCCTGCCTATTTTACGGCATTGGGAACGCAGTCGTCGGCCGCCACGATTCCGGTGACGTTAAAGCAAACGCTGAAAAATGGCACGTCTGAAAAAATTGCGGGTTTTGTTATTCCGCTATGTGCTACCATTCACTTATCGGGTAGCGTTATGAAAATTACCGCATGCGCAATGGCGATTATGATTTTAGAAGGCATGCCCTTTGATTTCACGCTTTTTGCAGGTTTTATCTTTATGCTGGGAATTGCAATGGTTGCAGCACCGGGCGTTCCTGGAGGAGCCATTATGGCTGCCATAGGAATCTTGCAATCGATGTTGGGATTTAACGAGGAGATGATCGGCTTAATGATTGCACTGTATATTGCCATGGATAGTTTTGGAACGGCTTGCAATGTTACGGGTGATGGTGCCATTGCACTTGTGGTCAATAAAATAACGAAATAGCGATTGTACTAAAACGGGTCGCTGTGAAGTTTTAGTATTGACCTCAATAGTACGATGTTTCCTTGAGACGAATGCACGAATTATTCTGATCGTCAACCATTTGAAACAACAGGCTTACAACAAACATATGCTATTGTATTTCAAGGCATTACTCAAGTATTTGCCGAACTATTGTATATACAAATATCGCAAATTTACCGCAAATTACCGCCCCACCAAAGAGGGCGGTTTAGTTCAACGGATGAGGGTGTGGCAAGTGCTGGAGATTGGAACAGCGTCATCATCCCACAGTAAAAAGCTTAATTGGAACGAAAAGTTACCGATACTGCCTAGAAACCAGCATTTTTCACACTCTTTGTTAGCGTTTCGTTGGTTTTCATTTCACAGCCTTTTCTTTTCATTTCAAATTTACATATTCCGCCCGATAAATAGACATAATTCCACCACCAGCCACTCAGGTTTTTGAATAGCATTCCTTTTCGTAGCTTGTATGTTTTGTAGTGTTTCATAATGCCTAAATAGGAGTTCATGCTACTGATACATTTTCAACTGCCTGATTAATTTTAACGAATTTTTCAAGACTTATTTGTTTCATGTCTTTCATTACTCGTATCAGTAAACGAATTACCTCTATTTGCTCTCGTGCCATTTGGAGCACATCG
>JAQVXQ010000070.1 GCA_028709085.1 Salinivirgaceae bacterium
GTCCAACAAGCGTCTTGTTTACCTCTTGCTCTTCGGTATATTGAGAAAGAAAATCCTCTTTAACGGCTGCGAACGATTCGCCCCGTTGTTTTTTATTCGCATTTTTCTTAGCTGCAACAGCATACACTTTATCGTAGCATTCGTCCCAAACTTTTTTGCGTAACTCTTCGTCGTTTGTTTCGTGGCAGTACTCGTATTTCACAACACCAACTTCTTTTGCCATTTCGAGCTGAACTTGACAATGCTTTTTGATCTCTTCGTGTGCAATTTTAAGTGCTTGAAGCATATCTGACTCATCAACCTCGTCCATCTCTCCTTCAACCATCATAATATTCTCGAATGTTGCACCAACCATGAGGTCAATATCGGCACGCACTAAATCAGAAGCGAGTGGATTAATAACAAATTTGCCATCGATTCGAGCAACACGACACTCCGAAATTGGACCATTAAAAGGCACATCGCTTACAGAAAGAGCAGCAGAGGCGGCTAATCCGGCTAACGCTTCGGGTAAATTTTCTTTTTCCGCGCTAATTAGTTCAACGGTAACGAAGGTTTCAGCATGAAAATCACTTGGGAAAAGAGGGCGTAAAACTCTATCAATCAGTCGCGAAACTAAAATCTCAGTATCTCCAGGGCGACCTTCACGACGCAAAAATCCTCCGGGGAATCGTCCAGCGGCAGCGTATTTCTCGCGATACTCAACGGACAATGGCATAAAGTCAACATCTTCTCTTGCATCTTTTGCAGCCACTACGGTAGCGAGCAGCATTGTTTTACCTAGCTTCACAACAACTGATCCGTTGGCTTGTTTGGCTAATTTTCCAGTCTCAATGGTAATTTCACGACCATCGGGAAGGAATATATGTTTTTTAATAATGTTCATAACAAAAAGTTTATGATTAAAAAAAAAGGCAATAAGAATTGCCTTTTTTTCATTTATTTACGTAAATTAAGTTCAGCGATTATCGCGCGATATCTAACAATCTCGTTTTTCTTCAGATAATCTAATAGTCGGCGTCTTTTACCTACCAAACCTAATAGTGCTCTTTTTGTACTGAAGTCTTTCTTATTTATTTTAAGATGTTCAGTTAAATGTGTAATTCTGTATGAAAAAAGCGCAATTTGCGACTCTGCCGCTCCTGTGTTACTCGCCTCTTTTCCAAATTCTGAGAAAATTTCAGCTTTTTTCTCTTTTGTCAAATACATATCGTTCTCTTGTTAAATTATTTACTCCGATTTTCGAACCGCAAAAATAGGAATTTATTCCTAAACAACAACTCTTTTTTCAATATTTTTTCACTATTAAAAAAGATCAACTACGCCAAAATTGCGGTGTAAGTAGCGCAATGACAGTGAAAACCTCTAACCGCCCAACAAGCATCAATGTCGATAATATCCACTTTGCAGGAATGGAAACGGTACAATAACTCATGGGATTCATAACGTCACCCAATCCAGGTCCCACATTGCTTATGGAGGTTAACGACGCTCCAACAGCGGTGTCAAAATCCATCCCGAAAAATGTTAACGCTATGGCACCAACGGCAAATATGAGGGCGTAAACAGTAACAAACATCAAAACATTGGAGACAATTGCGCCACTCACCGACTTCTTGTCGATTCGAATGGGAATTACTGCCCGTGGATGAACCAACCTACGCAATTCATAATATATGTTTTTTAAAACCACAACTACACGTATTACTTTTATTCCCCCTACGGTTGATCCCGTTGAGCCTCCAATAAACATCATTATAAATACTAGATTGAGTGCAAATTGCGGAAAAAGTCCGTAATCAAACGTTACAAAACCTGTGGTTGTGAGCAAAGAAGCGGTACTAAATAGGGCAACCCGAAATGTACTTTCAACAGAATTAGGAAGTTGCAGCAAAATTACAAACATTATAAAAGTAAAAAAGAGGATAAAAGCAATATAAAAGAAAAACTCCTCATTCCGTCGGAGCTTTTCAAACTTGAGGGTCACAAAATAGTATATCAAAGAGAGATTTGTCCCCGAAAGAACCATAAAAAAGATAATTATATATTGTATATACGATGAACCGTAAAATCCAATGCTACTGTTTTTTGTGCTAAATCCGCCGGTGGACATGGTGGTAAACGAATGGCAAACAGCATCAAATATGGGCATCCCTGAAATCCACAATAGTACTATTTCCAATATTGTGAGCCCGATGTAGATAAGCCATAAACGGATGGCGGTTCCTTTGAGTTTAGGGGTTAATTTAATGTGAGAAATGCCGGGAACCTCGGCGGCAAAGAGTTGCATTCCACCTATATTTAAAAAGGGTAAAATTGCTAAACTTAACACGATAATCCCCATTCCTCCAATCCATTGCGTTAACGAACGCCAAAGCAACAAGCCATGAGGAAGACTTTCCACATCGCTAAAAACGGATATTCCCGTTGTTGTAAAGCCACTCATGGTTTCAAAAAACGCATCGGTAAAAGTTGGAACATGCTGACTGATTACGAAAGGAAGTGCTCCAAATATGGAAAATACAATCCACACCATACTAACAATAAAGTAGCCATCGCGTTTGTAAATCACACGTTTTGAATTTCGAGAAGTAAAATAGGCGACCAAACCTACTCCAAAGGCGATTAATCCGCTTATGAAAAACGCAGAAAAATCAGAACTTGCATACAATTTAGCAACAACAGCGGTTACGAATAGGAAAAACGATTCTACAATGAGTAAAACCCCTAAAATTAATATTATAAAGCCCCTGTTTAGCATCGGAAATAAAGATCAATTAAAGAAACTTGCCAGTTTATTAACCTCGGATGGAAGGGAGAACACTACAACACGGTCATTGGCCTTAACATGGGTATTCCCCGTAGCGATGAACGCTGTTTTGTTCCGAATTACTCCACCAACAATGGCATCTTTTGGAAAGTTAATGTCACGTAATCGCCCTTTCGTCACTTTTGCTCCTGGGCGGACAATAAATTCAAACACCTCGGCATCGGAAGCGGTAAGACTCATAAAAGAGGTAACATCGGCATTTAGCGTAAAGCGCACAATGTAACTTGCTGCAATCAATTTTTTATTAATAATAGCGTCAATTCCAACAGTTTCGGCCAAGTTAATATAGTCTAAACTCTCCACAGCAGCAATGGTTTTTCGTACACCCATTGTCTTTGCCTGCAGACAGGTCAAAATATTAGTTTCACTGTCGCCGGTAACGGCAATAAAGGCATCCATTTTCTCAATTCCCTCCTGTCGCAACATCTCTGTGTCTCGACCATCACCGTTAATAATAAGACTGTCGGGCAACAAATCGGTCAGTTCAAAGCATTTGGCTTTATCAATTTCAATTAGTTTTATATTTGCCGTACTCTCAAGTACAGCAGCAGCTCGCACCCCAATTCTACTTCCACCCAAAATCATAATGTTTACGGGCGACAGTTTCTGATGTCCACTATATTGTGTTATTTTAGATATACCTTTTTGATTCGAGATAACATAAACAACATCGCCAATTTGGAATGTGTCGTTTCCACGGGGGATGATGGTTTTTCCATCGCGTGTAATAGCAACGGCTCGGTACAATAAACTGTCGTCGATATGGGCAGCATCATTGAGCGATTTGTTGATAATTGGTGCATTTTCATTCAATTTTATGACATATAAGGACATCATGCCCTGCGAGAAATTAAACACTTCGCTGGTTCCGGTTTGTGCCAACAAGTTAACAATTTCACGGGCTGCCAACATTTGAGGATATACAAGAGCGTCCACACCCATGCTGATGCAATGGGAACGATTCATGGGCAGCAGATACTCCGAGTTATCAATGCGTGCAACGGTTTTCTGTGCTCCCAAACGTTTAGCCAGGATACATGCGGTGATGTTGGTTTCCAGCTCACGCGAGACAGCCACAAAAAGATCCGCGTTTTTTATTCCCGCACCTTTTAGAACACTGAACGACGTTATCGATCCATTCACGGTAAGCACATCGTAACTGTTCGCTAATGCCTCGAGCGAATCAGCATCAATGTCTATTACAACAATCTCATGATTGTCGTGAACCAACATTTTCGTTAACTGATAACCTACCGCTCCGGCACCACCAATAAAAATCCTCATCGTTTCGCTTTAATGTATTCAATGAATAAACTCACTTAATTATAACTCATATCCGGGAATTATATTGAACATCAATGTCAAACAATCCAACTCTAATAAGTCACAAACCTACAAAGGTATATCTTTTCAGCGTTCCAATTTTCATTTTCCGATCTATTTTGACCAAGTAGAGACAATGCATGCCTTGTCCCTACCACAACATCCCCAAAATATCATGTTAATTAATGCATTACTGGTTAAACCCCAATCGGGGTTTGCCGAACTGGAATCTTGGATCAATAATGACCAACTAAAATAGAACAATGGCTAATTGTTTTAAATTTTAGTACTTTCGAGCCTTTAAAATATAACTAACGTGTCGAAATCGAAATCCACCAACTTTGCGTATTGCCCATTGTGCAACACTTGTTGCTCGGCATATGGTAATTCAACACAACTCAAACATTATCAATGTTCGGTGTGCGAAGCTCTGTTTATTCCACAGAAAGACCAATTGTCATTCTCTGAAGAAAAAGAACGCTATTTACTGCACAGTGGGGAGATAAACGACGGATATCGAAATTTCGTAAAACCACTTGTTGATCTAATTGCAAACGAAAATACCACAACAGCAATTGGGCTTGATTTAGGTGCTGGGCATAGTGCCATTGCTGCGCTCATGTTGTCGGAAAAAGGATTTACGATGGAGAAATATGATCCTTATTTTCACCCCGATAGATCGGTTCTCGACAAACAATACGATTTCATTGTGAGCTGCGAAGTAATTGAACATTTCGCCCATCCAAAACAAGAGTTCGAGAAAATAAACAACCTACTAAAGGTTGGTGGTAAAATCTATTGTAAAACAGAATTCTACGATTCAAACATAAATTTCGAAACCTGGTATTACAAAAACGACCCTACACATGTTTTTATTTACACCCATAAAACCATTCAGTGGATTCAAAAAGAAATGGGGTTTAGCCATGCCGTTATCAATGGTCGAATAGCGGTTCTTACAAAATAGATGGTGATTGGTGATCAGTCTCGGGATTTTCCAACTCAACGAATCGACAAATCAACAAATCAACAAAACAGTGATGGGTGATGAGTAATCGGTGATCGGTGATTGGTGATCAGTCTCGGGATTTTCCAACTCAACGAATCGACATCTCAACAAATCAACAAAACAGTGATGGGTGATGAGTAATCGGTGATCAGTGATCAGTCTCGGGATTTTCCAACTCAACGAATCGACATCTCAACAAATCAACAAAACAGTGATGGGTGATGAGTAATCGGTGATCAGTGATCGGTGAACGGTGATCAGTCTCGGGATTTTCCAACTCAACGAATCGACAAATCAACAAATCAACAAAACAGTGGAGGATGATCGGAAAAGCAATGTAAAAAACCATTTCAATGAACGGGATTTTCTTTGTATCTTTGCAATTCGCACTTTTACCATGGAAAACAACTATTTAAAAGAATTAAATCCAGCACAGCGCGAAGCCGTTGTAAGCTACGACTCCCCGTGTTTGATAATCGCCGGTGCTGGATCAGGAAAGACCCGAGTATTAACATTTCGCATTGCACATCTGCTTGCAAACAATGTTTTGCCATACAAAATATTAGCCCTCACATTCACCAACAAAGCTGCAAAGGAGATGCGCGAACGCATTTCAAAACTGGTGGGGCACGAGAAAGCCAAAGACATTTGGATGGGAACATTCCATGCTGTTTTTGCACGTATTCTGCGAAACGAAGCGGAACGGCTTGGGTTCACAAAAAACTTCACCATTTACGACTCCCAGGATAGTCAAAACCTAATAAAATCGTTGGTAAAAGAGCGCAAACTAAACCCTAAGGATTACAAACCAAACTTAGTTTACGGACGCATTAGCAAAGCCAAAAACAATTTAATTACCCCAGCAATTTACGCAACAAAAAGCGATATGATTGGTGCCGATAGGATGAATAAGGTTGGCGATGTATATATGTTATACAAAATGTATTGCGATCGATGCAAGATTGCCGATGCCATGGATTTCGACGATCTTTTGTTGAATATGAATATCCTATTGCGCGACAACCCCGACATTTTACGAAAATATCAAAATCGATTCAACTATATATTGGTGGACGAGTATCAAGATACCAATTTTTCACAATATCGAATCATAAAACTACTCAGCTCGACGCATCAAAACCTATGCGTAGTGGGCGACGATGCGCAGAGTATTTATGCATTCCGTGGTGCACGAATCGAAAATATATTTAATTTCCAGAGTGACTATCCAAATCACAAAATAGTTAAACTGGAACAAAATTACCGCAGCACGCAAACCATTGTAAATGCGGCAAACAGTTTAATAGCGCAGAATTCAAAGCAACTCCCAAAAACTATTTTCTCGCAAAACGATGTTGGCAATCCTCTTCGACTTTTCACAGCGGTTACCGATGTTGAAGAAGGGTTCAAAATCATAAACCAGATTATATCCGATGTTAAGGAGTTTAATCTGAAATACAGCGACATTGCCATTCTATATCGGAATAATGCACAATCTCGAATTTTTGAGGAAGCACTACGAAAACGAACCATTCCATATCACATTTATGGAGGCACCACGTTTTATCAGCGCAAAGAGATTAAAGATTGTTTGGCATATTTCAGAATGGCCGTCAATCCAAACGACGACATAGCATTGCAAAGAGTCATAAACTACCCATCGCGTGGAATTGGAGAAACCACAATGTCCAAAATCGCCACGGTGGCATCGGCTCTCAATGTATCATTTTGGAAAATCTTGACCTCCGATGTTCTCGAAAAACTTAAAATACAACCCAGAACACTCGAGAAAATAAAGAAATTCACAACCCTTATTGCATCATTTATCCAACTGGAAAAAGAGGTCGATGCCTACGATTGTGCTATAAACATTGTCCGCACATCGGGACTTCATCAAGATCTCTCCGTTGACAAAACTATTGAAGGACAAGGACGGCTACAAAACGTTGAAGAACTTTTTAATGGCGTACGCGACTTTGTTGCCGAGCAATACAACGAAACACAAACGCTTGTTCAACTCTCTCAATATATGGAGAATGTGGCACTTTTAACGGATCTCGACAAGCAGGACGACAGCGACAACAAAGTTTCGCTCATGACAGTACACTCCTCAAAAGGATTGGAATTTAATAGCGTATTTATTGTTGGAATGGAGGAACAACTTTTCCCATCACAAATGGCCTCCTTTTCCGAGCACGACATTGAGGAAGAGCGACGACTTTTTTACGTTGCCATTACCCGAGCTCAAATGATAGCAACCCTTTCGTGGGCAAAACAGCGTTCAATGTATGGCAGTTTTGAATCACGAAACATCAGTCGATTTGTAAAAGAGATCGACCAACGATATTTACAGGGAGAGCGCGACTACGAAGATCCATCGGCAAGTTACCAACTTAAAGGATATAGAGCTCCAACAGCAAAACTATCGTTTAAACGTCCCGAAAAAGGGAATCAATCGACACCACGCCCAAGTTCTACTCAACAAGAACAAAAAGATTACAAAGGCACGTTTATTGAATTCAAAACCCTACCAACGGGCCAGAAGATCCTTCATCAGAAATTTGGTCATGGAACCGTTGTTGCTATGGATGGCACTGGTTTAAACACAAAAGCCATAATTAAATTTGAAACAGGCGAGAAAACACTCCTGCTCCGTTTTGCACGATTACAGCTTCTTGACTAAGAAAAACACAAACCCCAAACAAACTATTTTCACCCCTAATTGCTAAACTATATCAAAAACAATTATCTTTGCGTTATAACAACCTATGAATCAATTCACGGTTATAGCCAACTTTGCTCCCCTAAGCAAAAGGTTAATAGAGAAATTATCACGTAAACTCAACCGAATATTATTTAAAATTCAAACAATAAATGGATTACAATACAGAACGAGAAAGCTTAAGATTGCCAGAATATGGGCGATACATACATGAATATGTACAGCAAATAAAAGCAATGTCCACCAAAGAAGAGCGAACAAAAGCAGCGCACTCACTAATTACAGTAATGGGAAATCTAAATCCCTCACTGAAAGACACTTCCGATTACAAACGAAAATTATGGGATCATTTGATTATTATCTCTAATTTTGAACTCGATGTGGATAATCCGTTTCCCATGCCCGACAAAGAGTTATTGGAAGAAAAACCCCATGCGGTTGGATACAACAGCGGGAAAATAATGCGACGACACTACGGTAAACTGGTAGAGAGAATGGCAAGTCACATTGTTGATTATGAAGGCGAAGAGCGAGAAATCCTTATATCGCTAGTAGCCAACACAATGAAGAAAAACTACTTGAATTGGAACAAAAACGTAGTAAACGACTCTACGATTATTCAAGATCTTCAACACTTAACACCTGACGAAGTCGTTATCCAAGACAACTTACAACTATCTGAAATTAAAGACCTTGTAAGTAAACAGAAAAATCCTCCGAAGAATATTCCAAAGCAACAGAATAAATATAAGAATCGGAAAACCATCAAAAAGACAAAATAATGGCAACATTTGTAGTTGAAGGCGGAAAGTCGCTCAAAGGAGAAATAATTCCACAAGGTGCTAAAAATGAAGCATTACAAATTATTTGTGCAGTATTACTCACAGCGGAAAAAGTAACAATCAACAACATTCCAGACATTCGTGACATCAACAATCTAATTGAATTGCTACGTTGCATGGGTGTTAAAGTAAAACAAAACGCTCCAGAAAGCTACACTTTTCAAGCCGATAATGTTAATTTAGACTATTTATATACAAAAGATTATCGCAAACAAAGCACCGCTCTAAGAGGTAGCATTATGGTTGTTGGACCTATGATTGCGCGATTTGGCAAAGCATACATTCCTCGACCAGGAGGCGACAAAATTGGACGACGACGCTTAGACACCCATTTTATTGGAATGGAACGCTTGGGCGCAAAATTTGAATATCACTACAACGAAAATGCATTTTCAGTTGATGCTAAGGAACTTAAAGGAGCATATATGCTGCTCGACGAAGCATCGGTAACCGGAACCGCAAATATACTTATGGCAGCCACGTTGGCGGAAGG
Organism: Salinivirgaceae bacterium; assembly: GCA_028709085.1. Taxonomy (GTDB): domain Bacteria; phylum Bacteroidota; class Bacteroidia; order Bacteroidales; family Salinivirgaceae; genus JAAYQU01. The sequence continues at coordinate 9,220 of JAQVXQ010000070.1, forward strand.
AAAAACCACCATCTACAACGCTGCCTGCGAACCCTACCTTCAACAGCTTTCCAAAATGCTCAACGCCATGGGAGCAAAAATCGAAGGCGTAGGTTCTAACTTATTGACCATCCATGGGGTTGAAAAACTCTCAGGAACCAACCACACTTGCTTACCCGATATGATTGAAATCGGCAGTTTTATTGGTCTTGCCGCCATGACACAATCCGAAATAACCATAAAAAACGTATCGTACCCCAACCTAGGCGTAATTCCCGATGTATTTAGGCGTTTAGGAATACAACTTGAACTTAGGGACGACGATATCTATATTCCGGCACAAGATCATTACGAAATACAAACCTTTTTAGACGGAGGAATACTCACCGTTGACGACGCTCCATGGCCGGGCTTTACTCCTGACCTACTCAGCATTGTACTTGTAACGGCTACCCAAGCACGCGGAAGTGTTCTTATACATCAAAAAATGTTCGAATCGCGGCTCTTCTTTGTGGATAAACTCATTGACATGGGTGCTCAAATTATATTGTGCGATCCCCACAGAGCCACCGTTATTGGGCTCGACAAAGCCAACAAACTGCGCCCAACCGTAATGACCAGTCCGGACATTCGAGCTGGAGTAGCCTTGTTGATTGCTGCTTTATCGGCCGATGGAGTAAGTCAAATACACAACGTTGAACAGATAGATAGAGGCTATCAATACATTGACAAAAGACTAAAGAAACTCGGTGCTTCCATAGCTCGTATCAGTTAAAAAAAGAATATATTCAAATATCTGCATATTTACATTCGCAGAGTGAACAATTATGGATTCAAAGCGTTTAGTAACTAAAAATGTATTAAAATAGAATAACTAAAAAACTATGAGAACACTTCTTAGCATTGCCATTGCCGTACTTTTTTTCAATTTTACAGCAACATCTCAAACCATTGGAACCAAAGTAGGACAAATTGCTCCTGAAATATCCATGAAATCACCCGAGGGGAAAACAATCGCCTTGTCGGAACTACGAGGGAAAGTCGTTTTAATCGATTTCTGGGCATCTTGGTGTGTACCGTGTCGCAGAGAAAACCCCACCGTGGTTAGTGCTTACAATCAATTTAAGGACAAAAACTTCAAATTTGGAGAAGGATTCGAGATTTACGGGGTATCGCTAGATCAAAAAATGGACGCTTGGACAAATGCCATTGCTGCAGATAAGCTAGAGTGGAAAAGTCAAGTTAGCGATTTAAAGGGCTGGCACTCAGAAGCTGGGCGGAAATATGGCATAAACAGCATTCCGGCGAACTACCTTATTGACAAAGATGGTAAAATCTTAGCTACAAATTTGCGTGGCACACAATTAATTAGCGTGTTACAAAGTCTTTTAATACCATAAAAAGGGACAAAACCTTTTAGTACCTTTGTTTATACAATAGAAAGACAGTGTTTTACTGTCTTTTTTTTATCTTTGTGAATTATAAACTTTAAAATTTCAAATTATGGAAAGCATAAAACCAACATTGGAATTATGGTTACAAAACATGAGCTTAAGTGACTATTGGGTTGAAAATCTGAGTACTTTTATAATAGTTGTAGCGCTTTTTTTAGTTGCAGTTTTAATTAATTATATCACAAAAAAAATCATTCTGGCAGTTATTGTCAAAATAACAGAGCGCTCCAAAACAAACTGGGACGACATTATGCTAAAACGAAAAGTTTTTAGTCGATTAAGCCAAGTAGTTCCTCTCATATTTATATTTATAGGAATTCCTCACTTATTTGAATCCACTCCCGGATTTATTGTTTTTATTCAAAAGAGTCTATACATCTATATAATATTTTGGAGTACGCTAATCATTGACGCTTTACTAAAAAGCTTGAATGAGATTTACGAAAATTATGACTCATCGAACGAACGCCCCATAAAAGGATACATACAAGTAGTACAAATTATTATCTACTTAATGACATTTCTCTTGATGCTGGCGGTGGTTTTAAATAAACCAATAGGATACGTTTTAGCAGGACTAGGAACACTTACCGCTGTTTTCATGTTGGTATTTAAAGATAGTTTATTGGGCTTAACCGCTGGAATCCAGATGTCAATCAACAAAATGGTGCGCATTGGTGATTGGATCTCTATCCCATCGCAAAATGCGGACGGGACGGTGATCGAAATCACATTGAATACCGTTAAAGTTCAAAATTGGGACAACACCATTACCACCGTTCCTGCTTACTCATTGGTAAGTGGATCATTTCAAAACTGGCGTGGGATGGAAGAATCTGGGGGACGACGAATAAAACGTTCAATTTTAATTGACCAAACTTCCATTAAATTTTGCGATGATGCAATGCTTGAACGATTTCAAAAAATTGACCGGTTAAAAGAGTATGTTAATTCCGCATTGAAAGAGATTAAAGAGTATAATGAAAATAACATTACGAATCAGGATATGCCCATCAACGGACGTAGATTAACCAATATTGGAACATTTCGTCAATACATACGTGAATATCTATTGCACCATCCAGAGGTGAACAAAGAACTTACAGTGATGGTTCGCCAACTCCAGCCCACCGAAAAGGGAATTCCTTTGGAACTCTATTTTTTCAGTAAAGAAAAAAGATGGGCTTTTTATGAAGGTATTCAATCCGATATATTTGACCATCTTTTATCGGCCATTCATCAATTTGAATTGCGTGTTTTCCAGGAACCCACAGGTTATGATATGCAAGGAATGGCTAAATTTTCAAACAAAAGAGAATAATGACACCCATAATTATATAACTTTGTAACGAATTAAAGAAAACACAAAACTCATAAACACAATAAATGTCACTCTAATGAAAAAAATCGTAATATATCTGCTCCTCTCCCTCTTAGTTGGAACGGCAATGTCGCAACAAGATGGTCCAAACATCGTATTTGAAAACCTTACGCATAATTTCGACGCCATTAATGAGGAAGGTGGAAAAGTAGATTGTAAATTCGTATTTACCAATACGGGTTCACAGCCTTTGGTAATTACTAGAGTACAAGCCACCTGCGGTTGCACTACCTCAGATTATACACGTCAGCCCGTGCTTAGCGGTCAAAAAGGATTTATCCAAGTAGTATATGATCCTATTCACAGACCAGGTCCATTTGCAAAAACAATTAATGTATATAGCAACGCCATTGTACCCACAACGGTTTTGACAATTCGTGGGAATGTAACTCCAAAACCTCGAACTATTGAGGACGACTATCCTCGATTGATAGAGACTGTACGTATGAAAAATAATCAGTTCTCTTTTCTGAATGTAAAACATACGGAAACAGTTCAAAAAGAGATTGAAATTATTAATGTGGGCGATAAACCAACCACCATTGAATTAGATAACGTTCCAACCTATTTGTCAATTAATGTTACGCCAAAAACATTACAACCCAACGAAAAGGGCCTTATGATTGCTACTTTGAATGCAAACGACCTAAACGATTTTGGTTTTTTGGTTCACAGAATGTATCTGAAAATTAACGGCGTTCGACCTCAAAACAGTATGATATCGGCAACAGCCGTAATCAAGGAAGACTTTTCGCACTTAACTCAAAAAGAGTTGGAGATTGCTCCGGTAATCGAATTCGAAAAAACAGACCACGATTTTGGAACAACAAAAGCCGGTACGGTTGAGAGCCACGAATATAAATTCAAAAATACAGGTAAAACGCCCCTTGTTATACGTAAAGTAAGAACTGGCTGTGGTTGTACGGCATCAACGCCTCCAACCGAATCAATTCAGCCGGGAGCATCATCGTCGATCGTAGTCACATTCAATTCAAGAGGACGAAAAGGTCGTCAAGCTCAATATATTGATGTATATTGCAATGACCCCAAAAAATCGGAAGTCAAACTGAAAATTGGTGGAATTGTAGAGGAAGCGAAGGAATAAAAACATATAAAGCAGTATGAGATAAACTACTGCGCAAAGCAAATCAAGAAATAAAATAAACTCTTAAAATTAACGGCTGGTTATTTATAACCTGTCGTTAATTTGTTTTAACACTTATCCAATTGAGCTATGTCTGAAGATAAGAAAACCCAAAAAAGTGCACTACAAGTCAATCCCGGAATAGAAGCACCTCCCATTGTGAATCCGTATGCAATGGAAAACCTGAGAAAAAAGAGACGCAAACTTTTATCAGTCGATGAATACTGCGATGGAATTCTGTCCGGAAATCGAACTATTTTAAGTCAAGCTATTACACTTATTGAAAGTTCGTTGCCCGAACACAATGTGTTATCACGCGACATTATTGAACGATGCTTGCCATACTCTGGAAAATCAATTCGCATTGGAATAACCGGAGTGCCGGGCGTTGGGAAAAGTACGTTTATTGAGGCACTTGGAAACGAAATCACAAGACAGAATCACACATTAGCCGTGTTGGCAATCGACCCCAGTAGCGAACGCTCAAAGGGTTCGATTCTGGGCGACAAAACCCGTATGGAAACCCTTTCGGTGAACGACAAGGCATTTATTCGCCCTTCGCCATCGGCAGGATCGCTGGGCGGCGTTGCTCGAAAAACACGCGAGACCATTATCTTAGTCGAAGCGGCTGGTTTTGACACCATTTTTGTAGAAACAGTGGGTGTTGGACAATCAGAAACGGCAGTTCATAGCATGGTCGATTTCTTCTTGCTCCTGATGCTTGCCGGTGCAGGCGACGAATTACAAGGCATTAAGCGCGGTATTATGGAGATGGCCGATGCGCTTGTTATCAATAAAGCCGACGGCGAAAACATAAACAAGGCAATGATGGCAAAAACGCAGTATAACAGTGCGTTACAACTATTCCCGCCCAGTCCTTCGGGATGGAAACCCCGTGCAATGACCGCCTCGGCACTTCAAACTACGGGAATAAAGGAGCTTTGGGAAACCATAAGCGAATATATATCCAAGGTGAATGGAAACAACTATTTTGACACAAAACGCAAAGAACAATCAAAATTCTGGATGCATGAGACCATAAACGAGTCGTTGCGCAATGCTTTTTATCAAAATCAGGACACGGCAAACAACATTAAAGTTCTGGAGCAAAAACTCTTAGACAACAAAATAAGTCCATTCGCTGCTGCCCGCCAATTGCTAAACGAACACAACACCCGAACAAATTCATAAAAACATTAAGATTATTCGCTAACGCTATCAATAACACATCTTCGTATGTTGCTATGAATCAATGATTTGGGTTTAGGCTCATTGACTAATCTATAAAATACTTTTAGCTTATTTCTCATTACTTGTTCCTGATAATATCTCATTATCCATTGTGTCAACATGCTGAACCTGTTCGGAGTTATTTCCCAAAACACAACGTGGTTAAATAGTGCTTGCAAGAAAACGCCAATTGCTGCATTATGCTTGTCTTCAAAACAGTCATTTACGAAGAGTAAACACCTCCGTCGTTTAATATTCAACCCACTTCGGGGTTAACGTGCAATAATGCTATTTGGCTTTAACCTGACATTTTACGGTAATTACATCCAAAATGACAAGGGAGTAACGGGCATTATCATAAAGGCCTAATTATCAACCTCTTTGACATAAACCTGAGCCATTTCATCGCGGACAACTTCTACTTTTGTTCCGGCAATAATAAATCCGTAGATGGCTTGAGCATTGTACTGCTTGGCTTCAATTTCGATGGATCCCGAAGGTCGTAAATCGGTAACAGCAACTCCTGTTTTTCCTTTTAAACTCTTGATTTTAACATCAATTCCGATATATCCTTCATCGATACGTTGTGTTGTATTTAAAGCTAGATTTGAGAATCGGCTCGACTTAAATAGCCTCCCTCCCAACCAAATACTACCAATAAGCGAAACTGCCGAAAGCACCGTAATCATAAACACTGATTTTCCGAGACGACTCCATAAAATGGGCGAATACTCAAACTCAAGGGTATCGATCATGGCAAGCGACAATCCTGAGATGACACATAGTCCGCCCAAAACGCCGATTACTCCAACCCCAGGGGTAACAAATATCTCGACTATAATCAACCCAATTCCCAAAACAAACAGTAAAAACTCCCAATGAGCAGCAATTCCTTCAAGATAAAGTGGCACAAAGTAGAGCATGGTCGCCAAAATGGATACAGCAATAGGAAATCCAATTCCTGGGGTTTGAAATTCAAAGTAAATTCCGCCAATAATTAGCATTACTAACAATCCTTGAACTACAGGACTAATAAAAAAGTTGATAATATGATCGATGAACGTCAACTCCTGCTTTTTTACAACATACGGTTTATTGACCTGAGTTTCGTAAATCTCCTCCATGTTTTTCGCCTCCCCTTCGCAATAATTGTACTTTATTGCTTCTTTGGTGGTAAACGCCAAGACTTTCCCTTTTTCGGAGATTCCGGGAATTTCAACATCGGGATCGACCATAGCCTCCGCAATTTTTGGATCACGATGCCAAACAATGGTGGTGTCGCGCCCTGTTATTACCGTGTCAGCACCGTGCGATTCGGCCGTACTGCGCATAAGCGAGCGCATATAACTTTGATACTTATCGGGCAAAGGTTCGCCAGTCTGACTCACTACAGTAGCCGAACCAATACTTCCTCCGGATTTCATAAAGATTTTCTTGGCCGAAATACTAATCAGCGCACCAGCAGAAGC
>JAQVXQ010000071.1 GCA_028709085.1 Salinivirgaceae bacterium
CGTAGATTGGGATTCGCGAAAACCCGGACTTTGTAATGCTGTTTAGTAGTGTTTTAAAATCAGTTGTTATTTCTATGGTAGCAATATCCACACGTGGTTTCATTATTTCACTGGCTTCGATGGACGAAAATTCAACCAACCCTTTCAGGATATCCTCCTCTTCACTCGATACATTTGATGTGAGATTTATGGCATCTGATATTTCGTCATACGTAATGGATTCGCTTCGTTTTATGGTTCTGTCAATAACCATTGTTCCACGGACTAAAATGTTGCTAATTGGTTTGAAGAAAGAGGATAGTGCAACCATCATTGGAGTCATTGTTTGTGCAAAAGCATGTCCGTTGTGAGAGGCATATACCTTTGGTATAATTTCTCCAAATAGCAAAAGAATAAAAGTTATTCCTATAATTTGAATTAGAAAACCTGATACTGGGGAGTTGCTAAAATCAAATACTGAATTGACTAAGAAGGCAGACAGAACAACGATTGCTATGTTTACTAAATTATTGCTTATCAGTATGGTCCCCAAAAGATTTTTTGGACTGTTAATTAATTTGAGTAGGTTTTCAGGTTTGCGCTTATTATCCTTTTTTATTTGATCTATATCGGATGGAGTTAATGAAAAAAAAGCAACTTCCGAACCTGAAATGAGGGCAGAGGCAACAATTAAAAGAGATAGAATAAATAGTCCTACAAAGAATTCGACACCTAAGTTTTCAGCATTAAAAATTAACCCTGCCGTCGGGTAAGGATCTGTATCCAAAATAGTTACAAGTTTGGTTAAATAATTGTCCAATTTGTCTAATAACTAATTATTAGACAAATTGGATTTAATAATTAAAATGGCAAGTCGTCAGTTTGTTCTTGATAACTATCCATATCTGGTTCATTGCCAGAGTCCATCTGATGCGTGTCTTGTGGTGTATTGATTTTTGATTCCGATGAGTTCTGTGGACGACCTAAAAGTTCAAATCGTTCTGCGTAAATTTCAGTTATATACCTATCTTGTCCGTTTACCTCATATTTACGAGTTCGAATTTTCCCTTCGACCATCATCTGAGTTCCTTTTTTAACATAATCTTCAACAACTTTGGCCATTTTTCCGTTTACCACTATATTGTGCCAATCGGTACGCTCTTGTAAAGTTCCATTACGGTCTTTATACTTTTCTGAGGTTGCCATAGAAAAGCTAGCAACACTGTTGGTTTCAAAATGCTTGATGTTAGGATCTTTCCCAACATGTCCTAGAATAAATACTTTGTTTACTGACATGGTAATTTGATTTTAGTGAATAATTAAGTAAAATTACGACCTTTTTGTTTTCTAAACAAAAAAAAATGGTCTTTCATACTAAAATAATAGATTTAGTTATTGGACTTGATATTGTTAAAGATATTTTTCCATTAGGGCAAACAGCTTATTTACGTTAATCGGTTTTTCAACATATTCGTTGGCTCCACTTTGAATCCCTTTTTTTCGTCCATCCTCTATTAAATAGGCTGTTTGTAAGATTATTGGTAATTCGGGTCGTAGCTTTTTTACGGCAACGGTGGATTCAAATCCATCTATTCCAGGCATTTGAACATCCATTAAGATAATATCAATGGTAGTATTGCTTTTAATTATTTGCAATGCTTCATAACCGTCCTTTGCTCTAATGACTTTGATTTCTGATTGAGATAGTATCTTTTCCAGAAACATATAATTCAGTTCAAGATCCTCCGTAATAAGGACTGTCTTATTTTTCCAATTGTATTCTATTTTATCAGTCATGGTTGTTTATGGGCTGGCAAACGTGCATTTATGCTTTGTCTACGTTGGTTTCTATTTGGTCAATATATAAATCATCTGTTTGATCGGCTACAAAGTTTTGTTTTTGCAATGGTTTTTTTGTAAGTTCTGCGTGCATTTTCCTATTCTTAACTATGTCAAGTGCTAGATATAAGGCATTTAGGAATGATTGCTCACTAGCTAAGTTTTTCCCGGCGATATCAAGGGCGGTGCCATGAGCTGGTGATGTTCTAATTATTGATAATCCTGCCGTGTAATTTACTCCCTGATCAAAGGCTATCGTTTTGAATGGTATTAGTCCTTGATCGTGGTACATTGCTAAAACGCCATCGAATTTCCGATAGCTTCCAGCCCCAAAAAAACCATCTGCTGGAAATGGTCCAAGGGCCAAGATTCCTTTTTCCCGTGCTCTGTTTATTGCCGGTATTATAATTTCATCTTCTTCCTTCCCTAGTACCCCCTGTTCTCCAGCGTGTGGATTCAATCCCATAATAGCAATATGGGGTCGGGTAATTGCAAAATCCTTCACTAAAGTATTGTGCATTAGCTCTATTTTCGAATAAACCAATTCAATAGTTAGTGTGTTTGACACTTGATTTAATGGAATGTGTCCAGTAACTACTCCTAAGCGTAAGCTGTCAGCTACCATTAACATTAGCACATCGGAGGATTCGAATCTTGTTTTTAAAAATTCGGTATGACCAGGAAAGTCAAACCCAATTTGTTGAACATTTTTTTTGCTTATGGGTGCGGTTATTAAAGCATCAATTTTGCCAAGTTTTAAATCTTCCACTACGGAGTCCAGCGATTTTACCGAAGCTTCGCCGGCTTCTGAGGTTATTTTGCCCAATTCGACTCTGACATTGTCGTCTAAAACGTTAATTAAGTTTGGTTTTTTATGTTGAATAGAATCAATATCCTTTATCGATACAAATGTAAAATTGCTGATATTTAATGCTTTGCGATGATAGGCTGCCACTTTTGGGGATCCGTACAATACGGGAGTACACATTTCATAAATCCTTGAATCCATTAATCCCTTGATAATTATTTCGTAGCCAATGCCATTGATATCGCCTTGTGAAATACCAATTATAGGTTTATTACTCATACTCTTATTCTGCTATTGTTTTTTTATTATTATAATTATTAATGAAATCGACTAAAAGTCGTACTCCATATCCGGTTCCTCCGATAGGGTAATATTCTCGTTCTTTCGTATAAAATGCTGTTCCTGCTATATCGATGTGTATGAAGTTCTTAGGAGCGAATTTCTCCAGAAATTTACCAGCGGTTATGGAGCCACCTAAGTTGCTTCCTATGTTTTTCATGTCTGCTACATCCGATTTTAGCTCTTCTGCATAATCGTCCCAAAACGGAAATTGAACTGTGCGTTCATGCGTTCTGTTCGCCGATTCTACAAGCTTTAGCATTGTTTCTTGTGGAGCATTTCCCATGAATACAGAGGCTCTTTCGCCAATTGCTCTGACTGCGGAACCTGTTAATGTAGCAACGGTAATTGTTAGTTCTGGATCAAATTGTTTTGCATAACTCAGCGCATCGGCAAGTATCATTCGACCTTCAGCATCTGTATTCATTACTTCAACCGTTTGTCCGTCGTACATGGTAACTACATCGCCAGGAGCGTATGAATTTGCACTAAGTCTGTTATCCGTTGCCGGAATTAAAGCTATAACATGATACGGCGCTTGTGTATTTGCCAGCAAATCCATCGTATTTATTACTGCTGCAGCACCTGCCATATCACATTTCATTTCATCCATGCTATTTTCAGTGGGTTTCAAACTAAGACCTCCTGAGTCATATACAACCCCTTTCCCAATAAGTACAATCGGTTTTTCATTGAGTGCATTTGTGGGTTTCCACTCCATTTTGGTCAGGGTAGGGGGTTCTGTACTTCCCTGATTAACAGCCAAAAGACCTCCCATTTTTATTTTTTGTAGTTTCTCTTTGTGAAAAACTTCTACTTCAATGGTTGCATTTTTTGCAATCTGAACTGCCTCGTCAGCCAATTTTTCAGCGGTTAGATACGAAGCTGGCTCATTAACCAAGTCGCGTGTTTTGTAAACCGCAGTAATCACAGATTCTAAATGCTCAAGATTTTTCTGTGTGATATTTTGGCTGAATAGATTTATACGTCCAAATTTTTGACCTTTAGGTTTCTCTGTTTTATATTTTTTAAAAGAATAGGAGGCTAATGCAAGTCCCTCTATAAAAGCCAAGGGTAGTTGATAGTCGTTCAAATTGTCGACAACATTTACAAAGTTAACCTCGTGCTTTTTAATATGTACAGCTACTATGGCACCAATTTTACGAAGTTCTTCCAAACGATCATTTTTACATGAATTTGTAGGAGTAACTATAATGTAGTTCCAATGATAATAGTAGTTAAGAGAGATAAACTTTTTATTGTTCTCAATTTGATGTTGTATGTAATCAATTTCTCTGTCTGAAAAGATACCCGATTGTAATTGATCGATATTCTCAATAAGAAATGCCGAATTAACTAACTGTGGTCTATCGTTGCGGAGATTAAAAATCAAATCTATCATAACTAAACATTTTATCTTCAAAGGTACAAAATTGATTGATAGTTTCAATATTTTTCAGGGTACTAACCGTATATTTGTTTGTTTTTTACGAAATAGATCTTATTATTTTGAACCAGGCAATGGTTCTATTTTGACAGATTTAGTACTAAATTTAACCCAACTTTACCCTATTTCCCGTATGTTTGTGGTCTGAATTAGGATTTATTCCCCCGCTCTCTCCTTATGGTAATTGGAGCAAAAATGAAAAAAAATATTTCTGTTAACATCGAAATTGGCAAAATGCAAATTTTTATTGAAATGCAAAAAATGACTGAAAGTATCTTAGACAAAGCCTTGAGCTTGGAATTTATCTCCTTAGACGAGGCTAAATATTTATATAAACACGCAACGCTGGGCGATTTAATGTCAGTCGCGCACCAAATTCGTAATATTCTAAATAATCCGCAGCAAGTTTCGTGGATCGTAGATCGTAATGTTAACATTTCGAATCGATGTGTTTGTGGTTGTAAATTCTGTAATTTTCATGTAAAACCGGGAAGCGATGGCGCCTATATTACCACAGAAGCGGAGTATGACGAAAAGATTAATGCTTTAATTGAAAAAGGGGGCAACCAACTATTGTTGCAAGGAGGATTGGATCCCAAGGCGGGGCTCGATTTTTATGTTTCTCTTTTTAGTGATTTAAAGAAGCGATTTCCACAAATTAAGTTGCATGCATTAGGACCGGCCGAAGTTCACTTTATAGCGCAACGGTCAAAATTATCGGTAGAAGAAGTTTTGAAAACATTGGTAGCTGCTGGTTTAGACAGTCTTCCGGGGGCTGGGGCGGAAATTTTAGTGGATCGAGTTCGAACCATTGTTTCGCCCAACAAATGCACTTCCGATGAGTGGCTTAATGTAATGCGAGTAGCACACACGCTAAATCTTTGCACATCAGCAACTATGATGTTTGGGCATGTCGAAACCATTGATGAGCGCATCGAACATTTGATTAAAATTCGCGAGTTGCATCAAAATCGACCTGAAGGTGCATCTGGGTTTTCTGCTTTTATAGCATGGCCATTTCAAAAAAGCGGTACCGTATTGGAACGTGATTTCCCTGAAATTCAGACGGTATCTGGCGAAGAGTATATCCGTATGGTTGCATTAAGTCGAATAGTACTCGTAAATATTAAAAACATACAAGCCTCTTGGTTGACGGTTGGTAAGGATATAGGTCAGATGTGCTTATTTGCTGGAGCTAATGATTTGGGATCAATTATGATTGAAGAGAATGTTGTTAGCGCAGCCGGAGCACATTATACAATGACTGCAGAACAAATGGTTGCAACTATTGAGGAGGCCGGGTTTACACCATTAAAACGAAATCAAGATTACACGCCATATTTGTAGCATCCTGTTTAACAGGCGTTTACGTGTGCTGTGTTTACTTGTTTATTGTGTTCGTTGCGGAATGTCAATGCCCATTAATTCCCGATATAATTTCACGGCTTGGGTATCGGTCATCGAAGATATATAGTCTGTAATTAACCGAACCTTATTGTAAAATGAACCAGAAGGATTAAAAATTGGTGGAATGGTAGAAATCAACAATTTGGAATAATATTTATGTGGCGACAGTGCAGCTTCTATGTAGGTACGTATTAAGGTTGTTAGTACTTTATGTCCCGATATTTCAAGTTTACGAACGCCTTCGTCGGTATATATTTTGTTTTGTCCGAGTTTCTGGCAATTGTTTAGCAACGGTTTTATTTGTGCTGGTAGCAGTGAGGCTAATGAAGTTTCAAGCTCTCCGATCATAATGTCGTTGTAGTATTTTATGAAAATATTGGCGCACTCTTTAACTAATATGTTGATTGTTAAACTGCGTAGATAGGCTATTTTTTCTTCGTCACTTAAATTGATGGATTGCTCGTTAAAGCGTTGCAATTGTTTTGCGTCAGTGGCAACAAAAGGTAATAAATATTCAAATACATGTTCAGTTGTTAAAATGTCAAGCCGATGAGCATCTTCAATATCCATTATTAAATAGGATATATCGTCGGCGGCTTCAACCAGAAATACTAAAGGGTGGCGAATTGTTTTACCATTCTTATTTAAGGCACATGCCTCAATTATTTTATTAAAAGTATGCTCCTCCGTATTAAAATAGCCATATTTCTTTTTGTTTTTTGTTGATGGATATGGGTATTTTATCATGGATGCTAGTGAGGCGTACGTTAGCGCAAATCCTCCAGCACGTCGCCCTGAGTATTGATGGGTTAACAAACGCAAAACATTGGCATTGCCTTCAAATCGTGTAAGATCGGTCCATTCCGTTATTGAAAAATCGTTTTGGAATCTTTGACCCTCTCCATCCAGAAAGTAGGACGAAATAGCGTCTTCGCCACTATGTCCAAATGGGGGATTTCCAATATCGTGTGCAAGGCATGCGGTTGCAACAACTGTGGGGATCTCATTTAATAGGATTGCCGGTGTTTTCGATTTTTTGATTATAAATTCGGTCACCAAACTGGCAATTGATTTTCCAACACTGGCAACTTCCAAACTGTGTGTTAATCGGTTATGTACAAATATTTCTCCGGGTAAGGGGAATACTTGTGTTTTGCTTTGAAGTTTCCGGAACTCGGGCGAAAAAACCAATCTGTCGTAGTCTCGCTGGAATTGCGAACGAATATCCGTAGTTTGTTCCTGTTTTTGATCCCCAAAACGATTTCCATTTAATAGCTTTGTCCATTGCATAGGTGACAGTGTTAGTTTGTAAAAGTATGTATTTTATTGATATAAGTTTACGTTTCCTATTATTAATGTTATTTGAGAGAAAAGGCCTATTCGTATTGTTATTAATAGAAAAAAGAGGCTGCCCCATGGCAGCCTCTTTTTATTTATGCGCGTTTAACGAATTAGTTTTTGATAAATCGTTTAACGATTGAAGTTTGATTTTCGATAATACGTACGAAATAAACGCCAGAATTCAATTCAGAAACCGAAATTTCTTTTTGAGCTTCATTCATTTCGAATCCTTTAACCATAGTACCGTTGTTTGAATAAATTTCAACAACCGCATTGCTATTGTTAGAGCGTACAATTGTCAACATCTCAGCAACTGGGTTAGGATAAAGAACTACGTTTTGAGTAGCTACCGCATCTTCGATACCAGTCATTGTTACATCTTCAGTGACGTTTGCTCCGGCTACAGTTAATGTGTTATTAACTACATTATAACCAGTTTTAGTTATTACGTAAGCATAATCACCATTCAGTAGGTCAATAGTTGTGATCCCTTGTGCGTTAGTAACAAGAGTTACGCCATTAATAGTTACACTAGCACCTGCAATAGGAGCACTAGCAGCATTTTTAACTTTAAATGTAACTGTGAATACAGGTGTGTCGTGGACGTATTCCATTGTCTCTATTGCGGAAGATCCTGAGCTGAACACTGATTTAACACCTAATGTATAAGTTCCAGGTGCTAAGTTTTCAAATACATAGTTTGTAGCTGTTACACCTGTAGCCTCCAACGCCATCTTTATATACAGAATATCCAGCAAATGATTTGCTCTGTTCTTTTGCTATTCCAATTTCGAAATCGTCGAGGCAGAAATAGAATTGATCAGTTGACGTAATATGAAGACCAACATAAACTTCCTGACCTTCATAAGTACTCAAAGAATAGGTGTATTTAACCCATGTGTCGGAGTTTGCTGGGCAGGTAATAACCGGTGAAATTGATGTAAATGAAGCTGGGACAGTATTAGTTGTTGAAACAAACACTTGGAATTTCTCAGCGGAATAATCTGCATGACCTCCTCTTGCCCAGAATGAAACCTGACCATTAGCAGGAATATTAGTTTTTGGAGAAATTATCCAGTCATTATTTGATCCACTAGTAGTATTAAAAACTGCTACATATTTGTCACCTGAATGAGCCAAGCTCGATTCCATAGGAGGGGTAGTCGCATTTGGGTTGAAAATTATACCAGCCATTGGCTCACCAGAGTGAGGGAAAGTAATGCCAGTGAAACCGTAAGTTGCTACTCCGTCAACGTCAATTAATGTCCATGGGTTAAATTGCACCGCAAAGTTATCATAACTTTCGAAGTCATCGGAGAATCCCGTAGCGTTGTTCCAGCTAAAGTTTGCATTTGCACCATCTTGAATGGCCTCTAATGCGTAAGGAGCTGTGATTATTTCAATTAGTTGCGCTGTATGTGATAAACCATCATTATCAATGACAAGGTCATTTGTAGCATAAGCAGTAAACCCTGTTTTTGTGATAGTTAGGTCGTAAGTACCTTTCCATACAGTTGGGAATGTTGCACCAGTAGCTCCGGCTGTCATGGTATAAGCATGATCAGCATTGCCATCTTGGTTTGTAAGCGTAACAACAGCACCTGTAGCAGGATCGCTAGAATTGGTAGTGATATTCACTGTGTACGCAGTTTCCATTGCCTTTGGTAAAATGTTAGAGAAGGCAGGAGCAGAAACAACGCCATTGGTGTAGTTAACTACCACAGCATATTGGTACAATCCAGCAGCAGCTGTTGCCCATGTATTGTCAACAATCGAAGTATCGGTTGTATTGGCATTAATAACAGTCCATTCAGCCATCTCTTGTCCTTGTAACAGTCTGTAAACGCTATAGTCAACTCTAACTTTAGAAGTTAAACCATTTAGCTTGTAAACAGGTGCTCCAGTTTCAATAGGATTGTTTGCGATGTAAGTAAATGCGTTATTAACCTTGCTGGATTTTAAGTAAGCGAATGAAGAATAAGCGTTTTTACCCATATCATAACCACTGGCACGAATCATAAAGTTAATAGAGAAATCGCCAAGGGTTTCAACTGCTGAAAATGATCCTGTTGTATAATCACCTGCAAAGAATTGAGTGTTTGGTATAAACGGATATTCTGCGTCTGGATCTGTTGTTCCAAGACCTGCAAAACCAGTTGCACTTAAGCCAAGCATAAATCCATTAGGTGCATCTACTGCTTCTGGTAAGGTTAAGGTATTCCACTGCATATCTGTGTTTGCTACGTTCATAGCTGAGTACAGAATCGTGTTTGTTGGTTGTCCACTTGCGTTCAAACTCAAAATAAAGATGTTAACTGAATTATGAGGACCACCTTCAGTAGTAGTAAACCAGCTAACTTCAGTAACTTGAGCATTTACGCGGTGTACTGATCCTAATACTGTATTTGCAGTACCTGAACTAGAACCTAATTGACCTGTTTGAATTCCATTGTCATAACGGAATTCGACGGGAACTAAATTTCCAGGAGTTAACCATGATACAACAGCTGCATTAGCAGCATTGATCTCTGCAGTTACACCAATAGCTGGATAAGCAATCTCCTCAACAATAAAGTTACCATCTGTGATATGTGCGCTATTTACGGTTATGTTACCTTCATAGCTTGAATATCCTTCAGCTTCGATTTCAACGGCATATTCCTCACCGTCGCCGTAAACACCTGACATTGAATAGTGTCCGGTAGCATCGGTTGTGTCCACGTAATTAGAATAACCTGTGAAAGTTACAACGGCACCTTCAATAGGAAGATTTGAATCACTGGCAGTAACAGTACCACTAACCATATATTGGTTAACTATGCTTAGGCTAACATCAACTGTAGTTGTTTGGTCACCTACTACTGTAATATCTGTTTCAGTAGCAGTTCCATAACCAAACTTACTGACTTCGATACTATAGATATCAGCCATTAAGTATGGGAAACTGTACATTCCGGCAGCATCTGTCATCGTGTTTCCTGGAGATCCTACGATTTGTACTTTAGCTCCTTGTACAGGATTTCCTTCACAAGTAACAGTTCCTGATAATGCACCAAGACCATCTGTAGAGAAGAAAAAGGTTGTGTTTGGAAGAGTATGGATTACTGTACTAGAACCCGTTGGAGTTAATGGGTTAAATTCTGTATCGGTTGAAAGTCTGCGAGTACAACTAGAGCCAGGAAATTCGGTTCCGTAAAACTTATCGCTCGAAGAGTGATATCCATTTTCATATGTACGATTGGTATATACAACTAAGTTACCTCCCAAATATGCATAAGGAGTATCTAGCGTAATAGATATTTCGTTTACTCCGTTAGGAAGTGATAATGTACCATCATATACCAATGTTAGCGTTGCAGGATCAATCCAGCCAGCGGTAAGATTAGTTTCTGTTGTTTCTCCGATCCAGATTTTGACGGGTCTTCCTTCAGTTAAATTCGTAGCAAAATTATTTTTGTATCCTATTGCATTGATAATACCACCACCAATACCTAATTGATTTGGAGTATAAATGGTTTGTGAAGCACTGTTTTTATAATAGAAATCAAATGGAATACGAAGTGAAGGTAAAGTTGCACTAGTTCCTACTTGTGCTACATATGTACCTGCAGGGTAAATCTCAATAGCGATTGGAGCAGTTTCATTGTTGCCTTGATCTTCATCGGCAGGGAAATCAATTAAGCCCTTAATAACAACGTTGCCGACTGTAGTTGGAGTCCAGGTTACATCAATTACGACTGCTTCGTTAGAAGGTAGAGCAACACCATTAGATGTAGCTAAAACATTGTTGTCAGCATCCATTAATTTTACAGTATATGCGCTAGCAGCAACATCAGCAGTTCCCATGTTTTTAACTGTGACACCCACTGTTTTTGGAGTTTCCGCTGTAGCAAATGCTGTTGTCACCAAAGGACCTGCACTTAAGTTATTTGGAACTAAAACGAAACACTCAACAGAGGCTACCCATCCAGATCTAGTCCCTGATCCATCAGAGGTGAAATGAAAGGTTAATGCTCCGCTAGAGCTTGTTCCAAAATACGGTTCTTGTGGAACGTTTGTACCTGTAATAATCCCAAATAATGGGGATGAGGTAGATGATCCATTGTAAACCTTTAACTGGTCCCAATTGTTCTCGATGTCAACCTCCGAGAAAGTTACCATCATTTGTGCGCCAGCTGTTGCTGGTACTAATGTCAAGGTAAAGTTTTCGTTCGAGGCGTATTGTCCATCAGCGCCACCTGAATCGTAAAATGTGCCAGAGCAGGTAGTAACCGTGCCCGTGTGCATCAAAATGTCATCCTTAGATACATTTTGAGGGGTTTGAATCTTTGTTGGATTTTGCAATTCCATGGCAATTGCAGTTTCTTTGTCTGCACGCATTTTTGCCATCGTTTGCGCGTCGTAGGTTTGGGCGAAAAGTCCCGAAAAAACGAACAACGCTGAAGCAAGTAGTGTCAATCTTCTCATGAGTTGATCAATTTTGGTTAATATAAAATTTATTTAGTTTAATGGTTTAACAAACCAATTAGACAAAGATATACATTATTTCACATGAAAACCAATAGGAGGATGAAAAAATCATGGTTTTATTGTTAACTAATTGTGAATATTTCATTTTTATTTTACGATATAAGAAATGTAGTGATGCACGAAATTATTTAAACTGGAAATCTTTTGTTATTTTTGCCACTGATTTTAAGTTTATTTTGGTGCTTTTTAGAGTGTGATATTGCAATATAAAACGAATTGTATTTATGAGAAAAGGAAAGACAGAATTGTTTTTTTTACTTTTTACAGCAAGTCTGTTTTATATTCTAGGAAACTACAATGATAATTTTCCTGAAATCATTAAAACAGAGACCGTTTCTTTAAAAACAGAGTCTCCGGATACTTCATTTTACTCATTTTTACGCGCCGAATTAGAGCAACTTTTTAAACGAAAAGTTGCTACCGGATTCACTGGGGCTATTTTGGTGGGACATGACAACAACGTGATTTTCGAGGCATATAAGTCAATTGAAAGACGACGAATAAAAGATACCATTACTGCCGATTCTCGATTTCAAATTGCATCGATTTCCAAACAATTTACGGCGGTTGCAATTTTACAACTGCTCGAAAAAGGATTGCTTAATCTGGAGGATAGTGTTCAAAAACATATTCCGGAGTTCCCGTTTTACGGAATAACCATCCATCAACTCTTATGTCATCGCTCCGGATTGCCAAACTATATATACTATATTGATCAATTTAAAAAAGAGAAGCATATTTCCATTACCGGTGATTCCTTATTAAAGATGTTGGTTGATTCAACCCCAGTAATCTATGCAAAGCCTAATCGACGATATAAATATTCAAACATGGGATATGTTGTTCTATCATTAATTGTAGAACGTATTAGCGGTGTTCCTTTCTGGAAGTATATGAACGATCATGTTTTTCGTCCCATTGGCATGGATAACACTGAAGTTCTTGCACCAAATATGAACGATAATTTCCCCAACATGTTAAAAGGATATAGTGAACGATGGCGGGAACATCGCGAAGATTATCTAAATGGATGTTACGGCGACAAAGGTATTTACACGACGGCGCGCGATCTTTTTAAATGGGATCAAGCATTGTACGACACCATTATTATTAAGCCAGAAACCTTATCATTGGCTTTCTTGCCGCACGGCATACCGCGCAGAGAATCGCGTAATTATGGATATGGTTGGCGAATTTTGATTAATAATAATCGGCATTATCACTATCATGCTGGTTGGTGGCAAGGATTTAGAGCGTTTTTGCTCCGGGTTCCGGGACATAAAATTACGATAGTAGCCTTGAAAAGTACATTGGCAGGTTCCATGGTAACACAGAACGAACTTATAAACATTATTGAGCGTAGCCTGTTTTTATCGAATTCAAATACAGAGTTGTCTGAAAATGACACCATAGTTGAGGAGGGTGATATATCGAATCATGAAATTTTAATAGAGTAATATATAAGGATATTTATGAATTAATAAAATTTTGATTATGAAAACCTTAAGACTGACAGTAATTATTGCTTTAATCTTGTGTAGCACCAAGATTTGGGCTTATGAAGATGCACGAATGATGCGTTTTCCGGATGTAAATGGCGATAAAATAGTCTTTGTTTACGCCGGAGACATCTGGAGTGTCGATTCAAATGGAGGCGATGCACGCCAGTTAACGTCACACAAAGGAGTAGAGTTGTTCCCAAAAATCTCTCCCGATGGTAAATTAATTGCCTTTTCAGCCGAGTATAGCGGCAACCGACAAGTGTGGGTAATGCCCATCAACGGTGGAACACCTATCCAATTGACATTCTATAATGATGTGGGTGTAATGCCTCCACGCGGCGGATTTGATAATATTGTTATGGGCTGGACCGCTGATAGCAAGAATGTCTTTTTCAGGAGCAATCGCACGGAATATGGCGATCGAATGGGGCGCTATTTTACCGTAAATATTGATGGCGGTTTGGAAAAAGAACTTCCAATTCCTTACGGTGGATTTGGCACAATGTCGCCTGACAATACAAAAATAGCGTTTGCCTACATTGATCGAGAATTTAGAACATGGAAAAGATACAAAGGAGGCAGGGCATCCAATTTATGGATTTATGATCTTGAAAAGAACACCTCGGAGGAGATCACTCACTTTAAAGGAACCGATCATATTCCAACCTGGTTTGGCGATAAAATCTATTTTGCATCGGATCGCGAATTGTGGTTGAATATCTATAGTTACGATATAAATACAAAGGAGATTGTTCAAATTACAAAACACGACACCTTTGATGTTATGTGGCCTAGTGGAAGCAATGGTGATATCGTTTACGAACATGGCGGATACATTTATAAACTGGACACAAAAACAGGAACAACCAAGAAGATTGAGATCAATATTCGATACGATAATCCAAACACCTTACCTTATTTTAAAAATGTAACTGAAAATATCAACAGCATGGCCATTTCTCCTTCCGGAAATCGAGTGTTGTTTGATGCACGAGGCGATATTTTCTCTGTACCTGCCGGCGATGGAACAATTTTCAATTTAACCAACAAACAGGGAGTTCGCTCCATAAATCCCGCGTGGTCGCCTGATGGTAAAAACATTGCTTATATTTCCGATGATACGGGCGAATATGAGCTGTATATGATTGAAAATAAGGATAATGCCAAGCCGGTTCAACTGACAAAAGATTCGAAAGGATGGAAATATCAGGCTGAATGGTCGCCCGATAGCAAGATGCTACTCTTCTTTGATCGCAGCATGCGACTTCAATTAACCAATGTTGATTCGAAAACCACAACGGTAATTGATGTTCCAACGACCGACGAGATTCGCAGTTACACATTTTCGCCCGATTCTCGTTGGGTTGCTTATGTAAAAGACAGCAAAAACGGATTGAGTGCCATTTGGGTTTATAATATCGAGGACAAATCAAAAAAACAACTTACCGATGACTCTTTTAACGACGATGGTCCTGTTTTTTCGAAATGTGGAAACTATCTCTATTTTACATCCAATCGCGATTTTAACTTAGCGTTCTCATCCTTTGAGTTTAACTATTTATACAATAATGCAAGTCGGATTTATGCCTTAACATTACAAAAAGATAGTCCTCGACTGTTTGAACCTCGTGAGACATTGGAGGAAGTGGCAACGGACAAAAAGGAGGATTCCAAGAGTTCAAAAGCGGAGAGCGATAAGAAAGAGAGTAAAAGGGTGTCCATTGATTTTGATGGCATAAACCAACGAATTGTTGCATTTCCGATGTCATCGGGAGGATATTGGGATATACAGGCGGTTGATAATGGCATTGTTTATTTCGATGGTAAGGGCTTTCATAATTATGATATCGAAAAGCGCGAAGACAATATAATTATGGCGGGTATTTCCGATGCTATTGTGAGTGCCAATGGTAAGAAATTCCTTTACAATTCAGGCAATGATTATGGAGTGGCTTCTTTAACTCCAGATCAAAAAGCGGGTGCAGGAAAATTAGATCTTTCGCAAATGGAAATGCGCATTGAGCCACGCAAAGAGTGGAATCAGATTTTTAACGATGGATGGCGTATTTTCCGCGATTACTTTTACGTGTCAAACGTGCATGGCGTTGAATGGGAGGGGTTTAGAGAGAAATACTCGGCACTTTTACCATATCTAAATACTCGATTCGATTTGGACTATATTTTTGGCGAACTCATTGCAGAAACCAATACGGGCCATGCTTATGTCAATTATGGCGATATTGCTAAAGTGGAGCGTGTAGAAACTGGTTTATTGGGCGCAAAGTTAAAAGCCGATGAATCTAAAAAGCGATTCGTAATCAGTAAAATTTTCCAAGGGGAGAATTGGAATGCCAGCCGTCGATCTCCATTAACAGAACAGGGAATTGATGTTAAAGAGGGCGATTATTTAATTGCCATCGATGGCGAAGAGGTGACAACGGATCAAAACCCCTATAAATTTCTTGAAAATAAAGTCGATAGACTCGTGAAAATTACGGTTAACAGTAAGCCAAGCTCAGCTGGGGCGCGTACATATACCATCAAACCAATTTCAAGCGAACTTGAATTGATGTACCTCGATTGGGTAAATGGCCGTAGAGCCTTGGTTGACAAACTTTCGGGCGGACGAATTGGCTATATTCATGTTCCC
>JAQVXQ010000072.1 GCA_028709085.1 Salinivirgaceae bacterium
TGGAGTATGTGTAATGTCCTATATTACTGTCAAATAAAGAATTGCAAAACAAATTATAACCGGCAAGAATTCTTGTCGGTTTTTTTTAATAAACTATTTAAAGAAACGTTTAAATCAGCCCCTCTTATTTATGTCTGGTATATATTTACATATTCCATTTTGTAAAAGTCGCTGTTACTACTGTGACTTCTATTCGTGCACAGAAGTATCGAAGATGGAAGAGTATGTGGAAATACTAAAATATGAAATTATTGATCGAAAAAAGTACCTCTCAGATACAGTTGATTCAATTTATTTTGGTGGAGGGACGCCTTCGGTTTTAAGTATCGAAAATATAGAATCGATATTAAAAACCATTACGGAACATTACAAATTAAGTAAAAACGTTGAAATAACACTAGAGGCCAATCCGGATGATTTGAATACGCGGTCTTTGAAACTTTTAGCAAGAACCCCAATCAATAGATTAAGCATTGGAATTCAATCGATGGATAACTATTTTTTAAAACTAATGAACCGTAGGCATAGTGCAGAACAGGCTATTCAAGCCGTCGAGCAAGCAAGACGATTCGGGTTCGATAACATTTCAGTGGATCTAATTTATGGGATTCCAGGGCTAACAGAACGCGAACTTAGATCGTCGTTACAAAAAATAGCGGCGTTGGAAATCCAGCATTTATCAGCATACCATATTACCTATGAAAAGGATACTGTTTTTGATCTTTTAAGACAAAAAGGGTTATTAAATCCAATATCAGACGATGAGAGTTATTATCAATATAAGTTGATATCCGATTGGGCAACTCAAAACAATTTTATTCATTATGAGATTTCAAACTTTGGTAAATTAGGCCGTTTTTCGAAACATAATTCCAGTTATTGGCGTCAGCAACCCTATTTAGGAGTTGGAGCTTCGGCTCACTCCTACAATATCAATAAAAGAAGATGGAATATTGATAATATTAATGAATATTTAAATTACAAAATAAAAAATGGGGAAATATATAAAGAGGAATCTTTAACTAAGGTTGACCGTTTTAATGAGCTCCTTTTAACGTCATTAAGAACCTCGTGGGGCATTGATATTAAGCAGGTTGAGCATGAGTATGGATCCGATTATGCCCAGCTGCTTCTCTCCACAGCAGAACGATACGAAGCACAAGGATATCTTACCATTCAAAATAACAATGCGATTTTAACTGAAAAAGGTTTTTTCATCTCCGACAAAATCATTAGTGATATGTTTACATCGCAATAAATTAATTATCAAAAATGAGTTCCCTTTTATTAATTTTGTTCATATTACAGGCAAATATAGAAAATTTGGACGAGGTCACTTTTTTTAATCAGTTAACCCTCGAATGTGATGGAATAATCATTGATGTCCAAACTGAAATAGAGTATCAGCAGGCACATTTGCAATCGGCATTATTTTCACCCAATAAAAAATCGTTAAATTCCTTTTGCGACACATTAAAAAGAGAAACCATCCTTTTTGTATATTGCAAATATGGAGATCGCAGTAAAACTGCATGCTCTTTGCTGCAAAAAAAAGGTTTTCATACTATTTACCAACTGGAAAATGGTATCGAATCAGTAATTCAAAATAAATCTTTTGCTTCTTTTTTTGAGCAAATTATCGCACAGTAATATTTAAAAACGATTCGTAGTATAATGATCCAATATCACAAAGAATGCTAACGCCTCAACTAAAAAACAAAAAAGTACTTCTAGTCGAAGACGATAAAAGTAATGTTATCTTAATAACTGCCATTCTTCAACCCACAGGCATAGAGTTGGTTGTGGCTGAAAATGGAGTCATTGCCCTTTCCATTCTTAAGCAATATACTGATATTGATTTAATACTAATGGATATTCAAATGCCTGTAATGAATGGCATTGAAACAACAATGAAAATTAGAGAAACGAATGAGAAAATTCCCATAATTGCCCAAACGGCGTTTGCTAATTCTGATGATAAGGCTAAATGTCAGCAAGCTGGATTTACCTGCTTTTTAGCAAAACCAATCGACATCCGATTGCTTTATGATATTTTATGGCAATTCCTGGGTTAAATCAATCTACTAGTTTATCATTATTTGTTATCAGGCTTTTCAAATAAAGAGATAAATCAATAAACTCCTCCACCGAAAGTTGCTCGGGTCGTTTGTTAAATACGTCGTCTAGCAAGAGGTTTTTATCAACAAGAGAGCTCAAACTATTGCGCAAAGTTTTACGACGCTGGTTAAAGCCCGCTTTCACAACTTTTAAGATAAACTTTTCATCAACGCCTTTTAAATCCCGATCGATATGATTTAAAATTATTACTCCCGATTTAACCTTGGGAGGTGGTATAAATACATTCTCATTGACAGTAAAACAATATTTAACATCGTAAAACAACTGAACCCAAATGCTTAAAATTCCATATTGTTTTGATTTGGGTTTTGAGGCTATCCGCTCTGCAACCTCCTTTTGGAACATTCCGGCAACAATGGGAATACGCGTGTGATGTTCAATAACCTTAAATAAAATGGGACTACTTATATTATACGGAAAGTTTCCAATTACATGAAACAATCCAGGGAACAAGGAACATATGTCCATTTTCAAGAAATCGGCAAAATGGATTCTGTCCAACATATCTGGAAACTCTTCCTTTAAAACCTCGATGGATTCGCGGTCAATCTCTACAACTTGCAGGGTTTGGCTATGTTTCTCTCTCAAAATCCGTGTCAAAACCCCAGTTCCAGGTCCAATTTCCAATACTCCATTTTCAGAAACCGGCATTAGTTCGGCAATTTTACGCGCAATATTTTTATCAGCTAAAAAATGCTGTCCCAGATGTTTCTTGGCTTTGATCATTTGCTTTATATAAGAATTGCCGGAAAAGATTTAAAATCTCTTTTCCGACAATTTATTTATCCTATTTAATAATCGACATCTCGTCGATTAAGTTTTGCGCTCCTGCATATTTATCGACAATAAATAAAGCATAACGAATATCGATGGAGATGTTTCTACATATTTCAGGGTTGTAGTATAAATCGCTCATTACTCCCTCCCATGCTCGGTCGAAATTAAGGCCTACAAGGCGACCGTTGGCATCCAGAACAGGGCTTCCGCTATTTCCACCCGTTGTATGATTTGTGGCTGAAAAGCAAACGGGGACTTCTCCGGTGGCATCGCTATAAGAACCAAAATCTTTGTTAGCATACAGCTCTAAAAGTTTCTTTGGAACGTCGTAGTCATATATTTCAGGATTGTTTTTCTGAATTATTCCGTCAATAGTGGTGCGCCAATGATATTTTATGGCATCTTTTGGGTTGTACCCTTGTACTTTACCAAATGCAATACGAAATGTACTATTGGCATCAGGAAAGAAGGTTTTATCATGCTGCATTTCGCGCAATCCTTGCATATACAACTTATGTATTGGGGGTAATTCTTGATACAAAGATTTGAATTTTGGCGCTAGAAGCATATTGTAAGCATCTACTAACCCACTATACAATTGATATAGCGGATCTTTATGTATAGTTTTCGCTTTTTTTATTGTGTAACCATCGATGAAGGTTATCAGTTTAGTACTATCCGTAAATAATGAACTCTCAAATAGCCAATCACTCATTGCTTTAAAATCATTTTTAAATCGGTTTTCGAGTTTTGTGAATTGCTCTGGTTGATATTCTATGGGAACATTGGAACTAAATTCGGTCATTAATTTTTCAAAAACAATTTTATCAATGGGCAAATAATAATCTTTATAAAAGCTACGAACACGCGAAATCATATTTTCTTGTTGCTCAAAACTTACTGTCTTTTCTGCTTTCGCTAGTGCGCTAAACGCAGATATAAAACGGATTATTTCAACCTGATATGCACCTTCAAAGTAATATTCTTGATAGGGTGCAATGGCGATAATTTGGGAATAAATCGTATTGTAATCGGATATAATTTCGTTGTATTTAGGATTTGAGGCAGCAAAGTTTTCAAACTCTTTTTCTAACTCCTGTTTTTTATAAATTACATCAAATCGATCTAACCCTTGTATTTCCCCAATCCATTTTTTCCATGCATTGGCGACGCCGGCAACCTTGCTACTATATTTTATACGAACCTCTTGGCTCTGTTCCATATGTCGTTTCATGGTTTCAATACGCATTTCTCGTAATTGAATTCGGATTGGATTTTGTATGTTTTTTTGTAATTCGATGGCTGCAGAAGGTAAATACTCTTGTGTAGTTCCAGGATATCCCATTATGAAAGTAAAATCATTTTCAGCAACACTGTTTCCGTTAATCTCAAAAAACTTATCGGGACTGTAGGGCTTATTATCAGGAGAATAAGCGGCTGGCTTATTGTCAGGACCTGCATAAATTCGGAACATTGCAAAATCTCCGGTATGACGAGGCCACACCCAGTTGTCGGTATCTCCACCAAATTTCCCAATGGCGGAAGGTGGAGCACCCACTAAACGCACATCGTTAAATATCTCATATACTGACAAGTAGTACTCTGTTCCATTGTAAAATGGATTTACCTTGGCTAAATAATGAGTGCCCTCAATTGCCTCCTTCTCGACTGCAAGAATGTTAAGTTTAATTATAGAGTCTCTAACGTCGTGGGATAAATTTTCCGTTACTCCTTCCAAAATAATTTCAGTAACATCCTCCATACGGCGCATAATACTGGCGGTTAATCCAATATTTGTGAGCTCTTGACTATGGTCATAGGCCCAAAATCCATCGGTGAGATAGTCATTTTGCATGGTGCTATGTTTTTGTATAAAACCATATCCACAATGGTGATTTGTAATAAAGAGCCCTTTGTCAGAGACTAACCCTCCTGTGCAGAAATGGCTAAACGGACGTCCCTCAGTTCCTAATCCAACAACGGCATCATTAAAACTGGGTTTATCGGATGAATAGATATCATCGGCGTCAAGCAAAAACCCCAATTGATGCATTTGAGCAATAACATCACTCTTAATCCTAAATGGAAGCCACATTCCTTCGTCGGCGCGAACTACACCGGTTACGAGCAATAACATGATTGCGATTAAAAAATTACGTTTCATAAATATTTCTATTTAGTTATTATATAAAATTTCTTAACTCGTTATATATTAATTGTATTGGCATTCCAACTACGTTATAATATGACCCTTCGATTCTACAAATGCCAATCATGCCAATCCACTCTTGAATTCCATAGGCGCCCGCTTTGTCGAATGGTTTGTATTTTTGGACATAAAATTCGATTTCATCGTGTGTTAAATGCCCGAACCAAACATTAGTTTGGGCATGAAAGACTTTGATTTTATCGGTTGTCATTATACAAACACCGGTATAAACAGTATGCAAGTTGTCTGATAACTGTTTTAGGTAATCGACTGCTTCCGCTCTATTTTTAGGTTTTCCTAAAATTTGATTTTCCAGAACAACAATGGTATCAGAGGCTATTAATAACTGTTTTTCAGTTAAAATGTTCTGGTACGCTGTGGCTTTATTTAAGGCAATGTGTTGGACAATTTCAGAATGGCTCTGATTTTTGGGAAATGATTCGTCAACATCAATGGCATTGCATACTTTAAATTTAAGCCCAAGTTCAGCCAACAATTGCTTCCGACGCTCCGATTTAGAGGCCAGAATAATTTCATATTTTTCTTGTAACCGATTTAAAAAATCGCAATTTTCCATCAAAAAACTTGTCAATTATAAATACCCAAACACAAAACAAAAAATAATTCCCATGAGCATAACCACTTTTAAAATATTCCCGGGTTTGCTATACATCGTTGCTTCGCGGGCCTTATAGGTTGTATAAATCACAAATATTAGGGGCACAATAATAGTAATAACTAGGAACAGGAGATAATAATAATGTTGGTCTTGTTTCATCAAAAAACGGAAATAAAGAATTAGGATGCTCCCAATAATGAGTGCATTTACAATTTGTACAATCCATTTCGCTTTAACAGGGCCTAGGGTAATGGGCAGTGATCTGCGTCCGTATCGGACATCGCCCTGGACATCTTCAAAGTCTTTTATGATTTCGCGCACAAAATTAGTTAAAAAGGCAAATAGGGAATATATTGTTATTATTCCTATAACATAAACAAATAGATGCATTAACACATTACTTTCTGGCCAACTATTATTAATGTGCAAATACCACGCAAACTCAAACAACATTACCTGAAATGGAACCAAAAACGCCATTGTGGCAACTGCTGTATTTCCAAGTATTGCTCGTCTTTTAAGAGATAGACTGTATGACCAAAATATGTATATCACAACCAAGTATACAATAACCAACCACCAAAGTTGTACCCGATAGGCCAAATAGACCCCGATTACGAATGCTAATCCATTGAAAATCCAATGCAAAAGAATGGCTTCACGACGATGTATTTGCTTTCCAACAACGATTCTATGTGGTTTATTTACGGCATCGATTTTTTGATCAAAGTAATCGTTTATAACATAGCCAGCAGCACCAATTGCAATTGTGGCAGCAATCATGAGCCAAAAGTCAATTATTGGCATGGAAGGCGATAACCCTAAACTAGCAAGTAACGGAACTATAATACCATAACAAATTGCAACCATTGTAAAGACAATAATTGATAGGTTGGTAGCTCTAATGAGTCGTAAAAAATACATAGAATTTAGGTTAAGGCTTGACCGGCCATTTTCCCTGTGCACGAAGTGTTTGCTCAATTACATCTCGAACACAACCTGCTCCACCAGCAAAAGAAGATACATAATGGGATAAATTCTTTATTTCGGCATCAGCATCGGCAGGACATGTGCGAATTCCAGCCAATTGAATAACCTCGTAATCGGGCATGTCGTCGCCCATAAAAAGCACATTGTCGGGATTAAGATTATATTTTGTAGTAAAGGTTGTAAAAGCGGCGCATTTATCGGTAACGGGCAAGTATATATCATTGACGCCCAGTTTACTAAGGCGTATTCGCACTGCGTTATCATCGCCTCCACTGATTATTGCCATGGGATATCCCAATTTTATGGCTAATTGGACTGCGTATCCATCTCTAATATTCATTGTTCTAACTTGCTCTCCTGTTGGCATAAGTATCAACTGTCCGTTGGTGAAAACTCCGTCGACATCAAATACAAACGCTTTTATAAAGCTGAGTCTTTCTTTGAAATTTAGCATATGTTGTGGCTTTGTGCAAATATATGAAATGTTTACCTAAGAGTTATCTGTTTTAAACGAATAATGTCGGATAGAATTTGATATAGCTCTTTTTCTTTTCCAGCAAGCAATGAGAGATGATTGTTAATGGTCGAAATGTCGCCTCGTATAGCTGGTCCAGTCTGTACTTCGGCTGGCGGATGGATGGTTGCTTTTTCAGCCGTTTCTTTTATCAAGGAATGAAGTAACGTGTAATCAATGCCGCTTTCGGCAAGTAGTTTATACGAAACAGAATACATTAAATTGGAAAAATTGCAAGCAAAAACTGCGGATAGATGCAATACTAGTCGTTGTTTTGAATCTAAAAAGTAAATATGCGATGTCAATAATTGAGCGATTTTATGAATTTCGGTTTTAGTATATTCATTATTTGCTTCCAAGCAGACATTGACCTCACTGTAATCGGTTATGGTACTTGGGTGAAATGTTTGGAGGGGATAAAAAACGCCGTAATTTTCAGCATATTCGGCTAAAACTGATTTATCGACCGATCCAGCAGTATGTAAAATAATTGAATCGTTGGTGATTTGCAATTTGTTTAACACGCTGTTTATTACCGTATCGGGAACGGCAATAATACAAATGCATTTTTCACTTATACGTTGGCTGATTGGAATTAATGGTAATTTGTTATTTCGACAAAACTCTGTGGCCTCTGCCCCACCCCTGCTAATAATTCCAATTATTTGCAATCCCGATTTTTGAATTGCAATCGACAATGAGCGCGCAAGGCCTCCTGTTCCTACAATTAATATGGGTAAATTACTTTTGCTCATTTTCGACACTTATTACTTTCCCTTTTAATAGCTGTTTGACACGATGTTTATTAGATGTGCCATAAAATTTCAATTCTCCACCGGTTGATACTTTTCCTGTAACTACGGCAGAGCTCTCCATGGCCAAAAATCCACCTGTAGATATTTTAACATCTGCTTTACTGATCTTCGATATGTTGCATCGGATTTTTGCTCCACTTCGAACGGTGGCATTCATGGAATTTAATGATCCTTCTAAAAAAGCAAAACTGCCTCGATTGGCTATTATCTTGATTTGCTTTAGATTACACATGGCCTTCATTTCACTTCCAGAAGCCAAATGAACATAAACGGAGTCACTAAAACCAGTGGAATCCATGGTTAGAATTGCGCCTTGTTTCAGTTTCAGCGTTTTCAATTGTCCCCCATATACATTAATGGTAACGCTTTTGTTTCTGTCTGGCTTGAAATTAGAATGCTTTATTTTCAGTACTCTGTTTTCGACCTTAAAGGTTGCGAAATCAGCATGCTCTTTCGTTTCAATTTCAAGATAACTATTCTCCGAATAAATATAATTAACTTTAACTTTTCCGCGTATGAAAAGTTCGTTAAATTCATTTAAATCAACACTTTGCGAATTAGCGACAAATGTAAAACCGAATATAAATCCGATTAACAAATTCGACAAAAAAGCATATTTCATTTTACTATTCATAACATTCATTTATAAAGTTGTTCGCATTTTAACAATCCAAAAACTAATATTTAACGTTGAGGTACGTTATTGGCAAAGTTACCCCATTTTCAGTTGATACAAAATAAGTAAAAAAGTATATGACGGGGGCAGTAAACGTGCCAAATTATTAAAATGGAATTTAAAGCAACCTCAACAAAACAGTTTTCGCGGTTCAATAAATTGCTGAATACAAATGTTTAGTATAAATTGTAATCCCATAAAGTTTAATTAAGAGAAATACGTTGGCTTTACTTTGACATACTCAATAAAGTAAGCTCAAATATGACAGCTCTTAAAGTATCAAGATTTTAACACAGAACGTGTAATTTTAATGGAACATTCGTGATTAAAAGAAAGATTTTATGCAAATTTGCAGAAATGGATCGAGAATGAAATTTAGATTTGTATATATATTACTTTTATCACTTACTTTCACATCGTGTATAAATTCGTTTTTCACAAAACGCAATGTGCAAATGGGCAAAGATGCGTTTTATAAGAACGATAAAAAAACCGCTTTTTCCTATTTCGATAAAGCGGCTCGTATAAGCAAACGCAGAGGCGAAGCTTACTATTTCCGCGGTGTAATATACGAAGAACAAAACAGACCTGAACTTGCGTTAAACGATTATATACACTCTTTTAAATATAGCGAAAACAAAGCATTGTCGGGACTTGCAGTTGGTCGAATGCTCGTTGAAAAGGGCAAGTTTGAAGCAGGATTGCCCTATTTAGAATCGGCTATTAAATTCGACAGCACAGATGTAAACATCGGTTATTACCTGATGAGAACACTCATTAATTTGGGAAAGTCCGATGAAGCTATCATACTTTTCGAAAAATATGCGGATGCGGAAAAAGATGCCTCAATGAACTATGCAAAAGCACTCGCTGCCGATTCGTTGGGAATACCCGATTACGCAATTGTATTTTATAGAAACGCCATTGAATTAAACGCATCGATACCGGAATTGTATGCCGACTTTGCACAATTATTATTCAAAACCGGGAATACCGAGGCTGCTCTTGAGGTGAGTACATTAGGAATCGAACTTCACAACAATGTAAATTGCTATAAGGTACGCCTCCAAATTTTTATATACCAATACCAATGGCATAAGGCAATATCGGAAGCAACCACCCTGTATAATATTACTAAGAAATTAGAATATATTGAGCGAAGAGCTCGGATATACCAGTTTTTGGGACTCTTAAACAATGCTAATAAAGATTACACTTTCATACTTTCCACTGAACCAAATAATTCAAATGCTCTTTTTCACAGAGCCATTGTTAATCAACGATTACAAAATGATTATATGGTTCTTTATGACCTAAACTTGCTTTTAAATATCGACGAAAAACTGGTTCCGGAGTGGCAAATTAATAGAGCAAGAGAGATCATGCTTTTAACCGGTCAGGAGATTCCTCCTTCAACAATTTCGATCACAAAGCCAAAACCACTCAATAATAAGTATTTGGGGTATTCATCTAAAAATGATTCAATTGAGATAAATGGAACCGTCGTTGAAAATGCTAAAATATCTAAATTAACCATTAATGGAATTGAAATTCAAACCAAGACATCTGAAAAACGGGTCAGACTATTTAAACACACGTTGCCATATCCAACAAATGACACCATAAAAGTTGAATTGTATGATGTGTACGAGAACCATATTGAGCAAACATATGAGCTCATACCAACTGAAAAAAATAATCCGGAACTCATTCTTTTCGAACCAACCCCCGACTCCACTAATAAGGCGCAAACTCTTGCTCTTGATCGATTTTTCAGAATTAAATTTCTAACCGCCGACGAAAGTTATATTAGCCATGTTTCCATAAATAATACCCTCTTTGATAATCCCACCAATAGCCGAACTTTTATGGTTGATACGCTCGTTCCTATTCCAAGCAACAATAAATTGACAATCAGTGCTTTTGACGTATTTGGAAACAAAACTATCAAATCGATGGATTTAAAAGTTCAGCGAGATACGAAAGTTATGGCTACGAAGGTGAGAAAAGATATGTTGTTTGTGATTATAAATGGCACGTTAAACCAAAATGCAGACAGTACATTTATGCCCCAATTATCTGAATTGCTAAGCAACGCATCAAATGTTGAAATTTTAGTAATCGATAAAAATGAAAAAAGATCTCTGGAGCGTGAACTTTTGTTTAATCTTCCAAAGAAGATTAAACAAGGTGAATATCGTGATTTGGTAATGTGGTTCAATGGAGACGGGATTGAGGAAAAGGAATCATCGTACTGGTATCCAGCAGTTTACGACTCGATGGATAAACAAACATGGTTCAATATTTCGTTTCTGTCATCCTTTACGGAAACCATAAATCCCAAAGGAAGTGTAATTTATATTGCGAACTCCATATTTCTTCCAGAAAGATTAACTGGAAAACAAGTCAATCAAAACCAGCCACAAGCATTATTTTTCAAGCACACCGTAAATAAAAACGACACTGTATCGGCAATAAAATATATTGAAAAACGAGTTTTGGAAACGGGCCGAGTCGATTGGATTCAATTAATAACCGATCTTTCAGAACTGTCGCCTGAGCAATTTAAATATGGGTGGATTGAAGGATATTACAAAAAACATAATCTACCTGCTATTATGTTTTGGGGTAAAAACTCAAAATAAAACATATTTACAATTAAACTTTTTGCAATGTTTTATTGCCGTCTTGTCGCTCCATTAAAAATTCATAAAAAGGCTTTGGTACGTTTATTGGTACTTTATTTACTCAGTCTTGAAAAATAAAAAGCACGTGAAATCATTACTGCTCGTAGTTGGAAAAACAAATGAAAATTGGTTAAGCGAAGCTGTTAACGAATATAAAAATCGGATTTCACGGTATATTCAATTTGAAATGACCGTTATTCCGGACATGAAAAACAGGGGGAAAATTGAAACCGAGAAACTAAAAAAACAAGAAGGCGAATGTATCTTAAAATCAATTAATGATGCCGATATTATTTGCCTTTTAGATGAACAAGGAAAACAATACTCCTCTGAGGGTTTTAGCAACTGGATCAACAATAATTTTATGATCACCTCAAAACGCATTGTTTTTATTATTGGAGGTGCCTACGGTTTTAGCGATTCCGTATACAAAAGAGCCAATTATTTAATTAGTTTATCGCCCATGACTTTTTCGCATCAAATGGTGCGCATTATATTCACCGAACAACTATACAGAGCATTCACAATAATTAAAAATGAACCATATCACCACGCTTAGTATCTCGTTATGATTTTCAGTAAACTGAAAATATCGGCTCTAATTACACTGATTTTCTTAGTGTGTGCTTTTGGATTGAACAAACTTTCTGAACAATTATCGCAATCATCCATTGACAAGATTAGTATTGAGAATGTAATTCACCATAAAGAACAACTTGCATCTGCATTTTTAACGCTGATTAAAGACGAAGTTTACGACGATAATTTCAACGATCCTTCCGACGAATTACTCTCAACAATTGATCACTATGCAAAGAATAATCAACTATTTCTTGCTGTCTATAAAAACTGGAACTTAAAAATTTGGCCTTCACAGAAAGTAATACTTCCCGATGTTTTTGATCCCGACATTTTCGACGGAAATCTGATCCATTTAGGATTCAACTACTATGTACCTACGCATGCAAGACATAACAACACGGATATTATTATCTTGACATTTGTAAAAAGCCAATTTAATTCAACCAACAAATATCTAGAATCTAAATTTGCATCCAGCTTTCACTTAGCCAACGATGTAAAACTCGCCAAAAATCCATTGGCAAAGAACATCATTTTTGACTCTGGCGGAAACTTTCTGTTTTCATTGGAATCGGGAAGTCAAAGCACATTATCCGATGTTTTATATTGGCTTGCTCTGCTACTATTTTTGGCTGCCAATGTTGTACTATTCAGATTTATAGAGAGTTTGTTTGAGTTTTTATACGAAAGGTTCAACTTTACTCTATCCATATTTACATCCATAATTATAACAATAGGCATACGTGTCTCCATGATTCTTTGGCAAATTCCTGCATTTTTACAAAAATCGGATCTGTTTAATCCTGAATTATATGCCGCCAATTGGTACACCCCATCCATGGGCGATAGTTTGCTAAATGTGTCTTGGATTTTCTTTATAATCCTGTTAATTTATTTTAAAGCCCCTCTCAGAACTCCCATTTTATCCCGTCCTAAAAATCAAAAAGCGCTATTAGCAATAAGTGGAATTATACTTTCTCTATTTGGAATTTACGCTTCCAATTTTATTCCCTCGCTAATTGCCAATTCGTCCATTGAATTTGAAATGTACAGAATTATTGGAATCTCAGGTTATACCTTTTTAGGACTTTTAATTGGGTTAACGCTCATTAGTTGCTATCTACTTTTGGTTGACATATCGATCCAAATACTCTTATCGTATGTCGCCATAAAAAAGGTGGCACAATATCATCTCCTCATTTTGGTGGTAACGCTATACTTCGCAAACGTATTCTGGGGCCAATCACATTACAACATTCCATTTTTTGTGGCAATTACACTGGCCACATATTATTATCGTCGTAAGAACGCATTTAAACACTCCTACGCCGTAATAATAATTTTCACCAGTGCACTCTATTTTGTATTATCGGCCAACTATAACTACGACAAGAAATGGATTGAATCAAAAAAAGTTCAAGCATATAATCTTACCTCAAATATCGATTTATCAACGGAACACCTACTGTTAAAAATATGCGATGACATTTTATTAGATACAACGCTAAACACAATTATATCGACAAACCAAAACGATTTTGTTCGGGCATCGAACTATATTAACAACCATTATTTTTCGGAAATCAGTCGGGCTTACAATGTAGGACTACTGTTTTTTAACAAAAGCGACAGCATATTTGTTGATACAAGCCACAAACAATGGCAACCATGGCGTAACCATTATGATTTAAAAACAAAAGCACTGGGTTCAAGAATCGAACAAAGCCACTTTTATAGAATGAACAATAGCGTGGCTTTAACTCGCTATATTGGGATTTACACAATACCTTGTGCACTAGAATCTGAACCCACGTTGGTTATAGAACTTGACGAAAAGTCTCTTGACCTAAACAATGAACTCCATTCTGTATTACTCACTGAAAACATTGCAAATAGCTATCAAAATGCAAACTTCTCCTATGCCAACTATTTTGATGGGAAAATAATCTCGAAACACGGAAAATTCGATTATCGAACAACAATAAATGAACAAGACACAACCAAAGGAGAACAGTTTACACAAAAGGTTTTCGACAACCATCGCCATTTAATTTATCAATACGACAACAATCAAACCCTGATTATTAGCGAACCCATTGTAAGCACATACGATTTAATAATTTGGTTTTCGTATATCTTCGTCTCCTTCTATATTATCCTGGTTGCGGTGTCGTTAACTTTTCGACTGTCGTTTGCCCAAATAAACCTAATTCCGAGCATCCAGAACCGAATCCAAACCACCATGGCAATTGCTTTGTTTATCTCCATTTTCGCCATTGGAGCTGGAAGTATGTTCTTTAATTTCCAAAGTTCGGAACGTCAACATATGGAAATGATTAATGAGAAAATACGAGCCGTAGTCAATGAAGTGAGCAGTCATTTCTCGAAAGTAAAAGAGTTGTATAAATTCGACGATAATTATATCAGCTTTTTAATGCGGAAATATTCCACCGTTTTCAATATCGACGTAACTTTATATGATGTTTCTGGAAATCTAGTAGCTACTTCACGCCGAGAACTCTTTGACGAGGAGTTTATAAATCGGAAAATGAACTTTCAGGCTTTCCGATCAATGACAACGAAGAAACTAAGCAAGTTAACATTATATGAAAATATTGGAACGTTAAACTATTACAGTGCTTACGCCCCACTTTTAAATTCCCAAGGAACAACATTGGGATTTATTAATCTGCCTTTTTTTGGTTACGATGATACACGAACGCGCGATTTAACGTCCATGTTTATTGCCCTCATAAACATCTATGTTCTGTTAATTTTACTCGCCATTCTCTTGGCCGTATTTGTTTCGAATAAAGTGACAAAACCGCTATTAATTCTACGTAAAAATCTACAAGAACTGGATATAAAGAAAGAGAATACACCCATTGAATATAATAGTAATGATGAAATTGGAGATCTTGTTCGGGAATACAATCGAATGGTAAATACGCTTTCAAAAAACACCGAAACCCTTGCTCAACACGAACGCGAAGTGGCATGGCAAAGTATGGCTCGACAAGTTGCCCATGAAATTAAAAACCCACTTACACCCATGAAATTAAATGTTCAATTACTCGAAAGAGCATGGGAGGACAGAGCTTCGGATTTCGACAAACGACTTCATAAGGTTTGCAATACCCTAATTGAACAAATAGATGCCCTTTCAAACATTGCAGGCGAATTTTCAGCCTTTGCCAAAATGCCTAAAGAACAACGCGAAAAGCTTGATGTTTACAAAATAGCCCTTTCGTGCGTTCACCTCTTTGAAGAGACTGAAAATCTGAAAATTTTAGTGGAACAAGACAATACTGGCGATGCTATAATTTGGGCCGATAGCAATCAAATAATCCGCGTATTCACCAACCTCATTAAAAACGCGGTACAATCAATCCCCGAAGAACGATTGGGTGTCATTAGAATAGATATCGTTACCGACAACGAAAACGTAACCGTGAGCATTGCCGACAATGGAGACGGAATCTTACCCGAAATTCAACAGAAACTTTTTCAACCCAACTTTACCACCAAAAATAGCGGCATGGGACTTGGCTTGGCCATGGTGAGAAATATTATTACAGGAATTGGAGGCACAATATGGTACGATACCACCGCACACGAAGGGACAACCTTCTTTATTCAAATTCCAAAAAGCAACTAACCTAATTATCTAATCGATCTAAATAATTTTGAACAAGCACATGAACTGGCGGCATCTCCTCGGTCTTGTAATATTGTTCTTTAAAACCACCATCAAAACCATTATCAATCAATACAAATGAGGCAAATATTCGCTGGTGACTCAAGATATGTGGCTTCGATAA